>NZ_LNDC01000046.1 GCF_001870905.1 Geitlerinema sp. PCC 9228 | reverse complement strand
ACGTCCGGGCAGGGCGGAAAAATGCTCGTCGAGGGCAATGTCGCCGGGGATGGGTTAGCATAGCGAATCTATCTAGGCACACCCTATGAAGCGAGAATCTCACGAATAGAATTCGTGAGAGTGTCAATTGTCGTACCAGCGGTTGATGGACTTCAACTGCCGTCCATCAATGATGAAGCTATTGCCCTCAGTATCCACACAGGTCAGCCAGTTCTTTAAGCCGTGGTCAATCCCCAATGCCTTTTCAAAATCAACAGAGGACTCGACTTGCTCGTAGCGCTACACATCTACTGAACTATCACTTTGTCTGGATTCCCCGAAGGCGAAAGCCTGTGTTGCGAGGGGCGATAGCCAATCGTTGCAGGGAGTTGATATGGGATGCGGCGAAGGCTAATGATTGCCAGGTCGTATCCCTCGCCATTGAGCCAGATCGTGTGCATCTATTTATCAACTGTCCGTTAATGAAGATGCCTTCTATGTGGACATCTAGCTATTTTGTTTCAACGGCCGATCGTGTTAGCTGTGAGGTAATTCAGCGATATATTGAGGCTCAAGGGAAGAGTAGCTAGACTGAGCTGGGGGTAAAGCCCCAAGGTTGGCTGTATCCCCTGGCTGAAGCAGAGGGGTTTTATACCATTTCCTTAATAATATGCAAGAGATAATAGAGGAATTTTGGTAGGGGCGCAACGCGCGATCGCCCCTACCAGGGCAATTGAGGAATTCCAGACAATCGTTGTTTTTCAGAAATGGTATTAGTCTTCCCATGCTCTTTCTATGAAGAACCCCCTGGGAATTCCTTGCTAAGGGAAAAGCGCCCAGGGGGTGAGGATTTCCGCATTTTTTCCCCATCATCTGGGGAGGTTCTAGAAACGGGTCTGGGGTGGCAGTTGCATCTAGCTATCCGTGCCTACGTGGGGAATTGCTAGTTTCTGGCTAAAGCAGGTTCCTGCTGCTGGGAGGGAACGGCATCGGTTTCTGCCTGGCTAGCATAGACTTCGCAGGAATTATTGGGACTTTCGTATAGCTTAATTTTATAAAGTTGGGCGTCGGTTTGCTCTTGAATGGGGGTCTCCAGCAGCTGGCGAATGTAAACCGCAATATTTTCTGCGGTGGGCACCACTTGGGAAAAATAGGGAATATCGTAGTTCAGAAAATTGTGGTCGAACGGTTCCACCACATATTCTTCTACAATATTTTGCAGTTTTTCCAAATCGGCGACGGTTCCCAATCGGGGATGCATTTCTCCCTTCACCGTGACATCCAGGTGGTAGTTGTGACCGTGACCGTGGGGTCGGGCGCACTTGCCGTAGATTTCGTAGTTTTCTTCCAAGCTCAAATCCGGACGCGCTAGGCGGTGGGCGGCGCTAAAGTGGGTGCTAATGGTGAGATATGCTTCCATGCCGTCTCCGTAATATTCTGCCCAAAGTTGCGGGTGTTCGTAGACTTGAATTTTGACCAAGGGTAAGTGAGGGGACAAACGGTGCCAAATACTACGGGCTAAATTTTCCGTGGTTGGCAAGGTTTGCTGGAATTCCGGCCAAACATCGTTGAGATGGGAAAAATCCAGCTGCTCGGTGATTTCCTGACGAATGACGTGCTTGACCTCTGACAGGTTGAGGACCATGCCGTATTCGTCCAATTCGCCCACCATGGAAACGTACAGCACGTAGTTGTGTCCGTGTCCGGGAAAATTAGCAACGGGGCCAAATAAATCTCGGTTTTCTGCTTCGCTAAGTTCCGGCAGCCAATACCGATGGCTGGCAGAAAACTGCGCTCGGCGATTGATAATACATTTCATGAGAAATTGTAAAGGAACATTAACCAATTCCTTTTCTAGGATAAATCAACCCTTCCCTTTCTGGGGAAGATTGGCAGCATGGCTAGGAAGCATCAAGGCGATGGAAGTTCACCCGCAACCCATCCCGAGGACGAGGTGTCGGTGTAGAAACAATCTCTAAAGCCTTTTCGTCAAGCAGTTCCCATTGATAGTTGCGCAGCAAATGGGTGGCAAAAATTTTCATTTCCAACCGGGCAAATTCTTTACCCAAACATTCGCGGACACCGCCACCAAAAGGAACGTAACTAAACTGTTTGCCTTTCTCAGAACCATGAAAGCGATTGGGGTCAAATCGTTCCGGCTGCGGGTATACCCGAAGATCCTGATGGGTTTGGTCGATTTCATAAAGTACGTTCCAGCCTTGGGGAATGCGATAGCCGTGAAAATGGCACTCTTGCAAGACTTCTCGAAAACCACCGCCAACTGGCGGAATGAGACGCAGAACTTCCTGCAATACCTGTTCCAGATAGGTCATCTGTTTGAGTTTGTCTAAGGTTAAAGGTTCGCTGGCAGGGAATTGTTCTTGTTCGGCTCTGGCTTTGGCGAAAATACCTGGATGTTGTGCCATTAAGGAACAAAACGAGGCGAGGGAGGAGGTGAGGGTTTCGTGGCCGGCAAACAATAGCAACAGAATTTGGTCTTTTAATTCTGCCATGCTCAAGCGATCGCCGTTTTCATCCTCAGCTTGCAGCAGCAATCCCAAAGCATCGTTGCCCCAATCTTCTTGTTGTGGGCGCTGCTGGATAATATTTTCCAGTTCCACCAACAATTGGCGGCGACTTTGCCACGCTCGATAGAATTTCGTTCCCGGAAGGCGTAAGGGCAAAGAAAACAAACCTTGCACCCAAGTTTCAAATAAATTCCCCAATTGGCTTTGGCTACCCCGGTCTATCCCCACGAACAGCTTACAAGCAATATCCAACGTATAGTTTCTTAATTGTGGATACCAGGTCAACGTTTTTTGTTGTTCCCAATCCCGCAAATACTCCTGGGTGATGGCTTCCATGGTTTCGATGTAACCATCCAAAGCTCTGGGTTTAAAAGCCTGGCTTAACAGCTTTCGGCGTTGTTGGTGATGCCCTCCGGTTTGCAAGGCCAACGCCAACGGTCCCAGCAAAGCTTTCGTACTGGGGGGCCAGGTAACGGAAAAATATTTATTTTCGTTGGTCAGAACAAAGCGATTGGCTTCGGCCCCTTTGATAAATACAGTGGGCTTGCCAAACAAGCGGGTTTTAAAAATGGGTCCGTAACTTTGATGGCGCTTCTTAGCAAATTCCGAATCCCGTAAAAAGCTTACGGTCTTGCCAAGAATAGGCGCGCCTAAATCTCCGGGAGGCAAAGGGAGGGCTGTTTTTTGAGCCATAAAAACACTTCAATAATCAAGAGAAGGACAAAAACTAGAAGCAGATATATGTTTTCGGCTCTTAACGTAACATCAAAATTCGCCATCTGTCTGCGAGGGAGCTTCTAAGAAAAACAGCAATTGCCGGCGATTTTAGCTAACTTTCACTAAAACTTCTTCCCCCTCTACCTTGGTTTCGTAAGTAGCTAGGGGTTCCCGGGCCGGTCCTTCCAAAACGGCACCGTCAAAAGCAAATTCGGAACCGTGGCAGGGGCAAGAAAATTGCTGGGCTTCCGTTTGCCATTCCACTTCGCACTCCCGGTGGGGGCAAGTGGCGTTGGAGGCAAACAGTTGTTCGGGGTTGTCGGGATGGCGAACGACAATAATGGGGGTTTCGTTGATGGTGGCTGCTAGCCGACCTTCCGCATCTAGAGCAGCCAGGGTACCTACGGCTTGGAATCCGTTGCCATTGGCTGGGGCTTCCGTTTCGCTTTCTTGGGGATTTTCCGCAGTTTCCGCCGTGGCGGTGTTGTTGGCACGATCGCCATTGGTAGCTGGGGTTTGATTTTGCTGGTTGCCAGGGGTGCAAGCGGCTATCAAGCTAGGTAGGAAGGCAACCAACCAACCCAAGCCAAAGTAACTGAGAAAAGAACGGCGTTTCATAAATTGGGTTAGCTCCTTTTTGCCGACAGTCTCTATACTTTTAAATTGTAGAGATTTCTGTTCGAGTAGCAAGTTAGCTGGCAGCTGAGTGCTAAAAGGCCTGAATCCATTCTTTAACTTCGTATGCGGTCCAAATGCCGTTTTGCCAGTAGGGGTCCGACTCGATGAGCTGGCGAACGGTTTCTTCGCTGTCGGCTTCGTAGATGCCAAATACTTTGGTGTTGTCTTTGGTGGGTCCTAGGGTGATGAGGGTTCCAGCTTCTTTTTGCGCTCGCAAGCCGTCTAAATGGGCTTGACGGTAGGGCGTCCGTTTTTCCAGGGCATTTTCACAATAGCTGCCCCACATAATGTATTTCGGCATTGGCGTTTTCGATCGTTTCCTAACAAATGGGTTGGGGTAGCCGACCTCACTGGGGGCGGGTCTGACTACCCTACAACGTGATTTTAACTTCTCAAGGTGACGCCAAACTGGGAAGTCAGGCGATCGCGAATTTTCTGCTGCACCGGATCCACTTCTTCATCGGTGAGAGTGCGATCGCTGGCTCGATACAACAAACGAAAGGCCAAGCTGCGTTCCCCTTCCGGCACATTTTCACCACGGTATTCATCAAACAGCTCCACCGAAGCCAATAACTTCCCGCCAGCCTTGCGCATGGTTTGTACCAGCGACGCCACAGAAACATTCACCGGCACAAAAAACGCCAAATCCCGCTCAGTGGCAGGGAACGTCCCATACGCCTCAAATCGATTGATACGCTGGGCATAGTGTTTGTCAGCCCCCAACGCCGCCAGCAACACATCGCCGTCAAGCTGAAATACATACACCGGTACCGTCAATCCCCGTTCGGCAAGCAAGGTTGGGTGCAACTGACCGAAAACGCCGGCTTGCTGGCCGCGCAGGTGCAAAGAAGCGGTTCTGCCGGGGTGCAGGGAAACTTGATAACCGCTGCCGTCGTAGGGGCGATAGTCCCAAGAAATCCCCAACCGCTGGCAGGCATTTTCCAGAATTCCCTTGGCTTCGTACCATCCCAAAGGCTGTTCCTGACCGCTGCGTATCCAACGTCCTTGGGTCGGGTCACCTCCCATCACCCCAGCGATCGCATTTTTCTCCTGCAACTGGTCCCCTTGCTGGTAAAAAATCCGGCCAAGTTCAAATCCATGCAAAGCGCGGTTGCCCCGTTCCCAGTTGTATTGGAACGCATCCACTAACGCCGGCAGCATTTCCGCGCGCAAAGCCGAATACTCTGCCAGCAGGGGATTGGCAATTTCCACGCGGTTTTGATGGTCTGGTTTCACCAACGAATAATGGATCAGCTCCGTCAAACCGGCAGCACGAAAAGCCGCACGCATCTGCCGGGTGAGCTGCTGTTCGGCACCCAAATCCCCCGCCATGGCTGTTTTTGGTAAAGACGCCACCAAGCGGTCGTAGCCCACCATGCGTGCCACTTCTTCAATCAGGTCCACTTCCCGCTCCAAATCCCGGGCGCGATAGGGAGGAACCGTAACTTGCCAGGTGTCGCCTTGCGCGATCGCATCGCATCCCAAAGCCACCAAAGACCGTTCGATTTCTTGGCGACTCAACTCCGTAACTTCACCATCTTCCTGGCGTACGCAACCCAGCAGATCCCGCACCCGCGAAAGACGCAGGGGAATGGTATGGGTCATGTGGGCAACGCTACCGCGGCTATCGGCGCGGTCTTGCACGGTGACGCGACCCCCAGCCAACTCTACCATCAGGGCCAAAGCACGCTGGCAGGCATGGTCCAATTCCGCCTGGTTGACGCCCCGTTCGTAGCGCGTGGAAGCTTCCGTACGCAATCCGGCCGCTCTCGCCGAACGTCGTACGGTGACAGCATCGAACAAAGCGGCTTCTAGAAAAACATGGGTGGTGCTGTCGCTGACTTCCGTGGTTTCGCCCCCCATCACCCCAGCCAAGGCCACGGGTTGGTCGTTGGCGACAATGGCTAAGTTCTGGCTGCTGAGGGCACGTTCTTCGCCATCGAGGGTGCGCAGGGATTCCCCTTCCCGGGCGTAGCGAACGCCGATGGTGAGGGTTTGGCTGCCGGTTTCTTGCTGCAAGCGATCGCGATCGAAGGCATGTAGGGGCTGCCCCCACTCCCACAGCACGTAGTTGGTAATATCAACAATATTGTTAATCGGTCGCATGCCGGCAGCGTGCAGGCGTTGTTGCAACCAATCGGGGGAAGGACCCACTTGTACCCCTTCAATCAGGGTACCGATATACGCCGGGCAAGCTGGGGCGGTTTCCACCGAAATCCCTAGGGCCGGATTGGTTTGGGTGTCTGGAACTGGTGCCTCGGGCAAACGCAGGGATGTACCGGTAATGGCAGCAATTTCCCTAGCAATGCCCACCATGCTCAGGGCATCAGCGCGGTTGGCGGTGGAGGTGACATCTAAAATCACATCGTCCAATCCCAACCACGGACGAGCATCGCTGCCCACTTGGAGCGATTTGCTTTCGTCAAAAATATAAATTCCTGGAGATTCTTTTTCCAAACCCAATTCGGCTAGGGAACAAATCATCCCTTCTGAAGCCACGCCCCGCATTTTTCTGGGCTTAATGGTTAAATCGACAATGGGAAGATAGGTGCCGACTTGGGCCACCAGAACGTATGCCCCTGTACGGACGTTGGCAGCACCGCACACAATGGTGGAAGGACTGTCGGTGCCAATATCGACTTGGCAGACGCTCAATTTATCGGCGTTGGGATGGGATTGGCAATCGGTGACTCGACCGACCACCACACCCTCCGCCCACTGGCGGCGGTCTTCAATTTCCTCGACCTCAAATCCCGACATGGTCAAGGTTTCGGCTAGCTCTTGGGGGGACATATTGATGTCCACCAGCTCCTGCAACCATTTCAGAGATATACGCATCTTACGGCAGCACTGACGTTAGCCTGAATATTGTACCGCGCCTGGTTTTTTTTGACGGCGATCGCGAGGGAATGAATTCTGCCAACCGGCCAAATTTGTGGGGAAAGGGGATAGAATGGAAATGTTTTGCCACCCATATACGGCTGAGCGCATAGCCCCCTATAGCCAAGGGATAGAAATATACAGAACCACAAACTAGGTGGGGAAACTATGCCACAATGCTGTAGTTGTTTCGTTTTCATGGGAATTCTTATAGAGAAGTACAATCGTTGAAGAATCCTCGTTATCGGGTCGTGGTGGCCTTTATGGCATTATGGAGAAAATCTCCCGAGCGACGAGCAATTTTCTATTGCGGCTCTAAAGACACTTTTTATACATGATAGGCTGGTGAGTTGAATGAGCTATTGCGTCAATCCGATTTGTTCGGCACCGGAAAATCCGGAGGATGCCAAGACTTGTCGTGCCTGCGGGGGCAAACTAACCCTCAACGGGCGCTATCGAGTTTTGCAAGCTCTGGGTCAAGGGGGATTTGGGGCTACGTTTCTCGGCCGCGATCGCGGACTGCCGGGCAATCCCATTTGCGTTCTCAAACAGCTACGCCCGGCAGCTACTTCCACGCAGGTTATGGATATGGCGAGGGAGTTGTTCTTTCGGGAGGCCACCACCCTAGGGAAAGTGGGCGACCACCCACAGGTGCCGCGATTGTTGGATTATTTTGAAGAAAATACTCATTTTTATCTAGTACAGGAATACGTTGAAGGGGCTACATTAAAGCAAGAAGTCAAACGGGAAGGGGTCTTTAGCGAGGAAAAGGTCAAGCAGGTTTTGTACGAGCTGCTGCCTTTATTAAAATACCTGCACGGCCAAGAAGTCATTCACCGGGATATCAAACCAGCCAATATCCTCCGCCGCCAGATTGACAATCGTTTGGTACTCATTGATTTTGGGGCAGTGAAAGACCGGGTTACCCAAACGGCAATTGCTGCAGGGGAACAAAGTGCTTTCACTTCCTTTGCCATCGGTACGCCGGGATTTGCACCGCCGGAACAAATGGCTCTGCGTCCGGTATATGGCAGCGATCTTTATGCTTTGGGCGTGACTTGTCTGTTTTTGCTCACCGGCCAGTCGCCCAAAAAACTGGGATACGACCCCAATACCGGAGAAATTCATTGGAAAGACAAAGTTTCCGTTAGCCCCCACTTGGAAAACGTGCTGGCGAAAATGCTGGAAATTTCGGTACGCGATCGCTTCCAAAGTGCCGAACAAGTTTTGCAAGCCCTTCAGCAACCGCCACGGCAGGCACCGCCACCACCTCCCCAAGGCAAAAACGACAATCAAAACGACGATGACTTGAGTCAAGGTTTGGTTACCAATATTCGCCCTCCTTCTGCCCGGGAGGAAACGTATATTGCCCCCGAACAGACCCACATGTCCCAGGTAGAACGGCAAGCCCAATCCATTCGCGCGCGCCGCGATCGCAGCGATGGCCACCAAACAGGCGATCGCCGCAACCACTCGAAAATTACCCGCTCCCCTTCCCAATCGCAGCCGCCAGCCACCCAGCCCCAACGCACCGGTCGCACCAATCCGCCGACCAGCGCCCTGAAAAGAATGGATGCGCATACCCTGCGCACTGCCTATCGCCAAGGAAAGCGCGATTTTGTTTCCCTCGACCTCAGCGGCGTCAATCTGGCCAAAGCCAATCTTTCCAGCGCCCTGTTTCACCAGTCCAAGCTCATTCAAGCCAATTTACAAGGTGCCGATCTATCCAGAAGCAACTTCAGCCGCGCCCGCCTGAACAAAGCCAAAATGCGCAATGCCAATCTCACCGAGTCTTACTTGGGGTATGCCAATCTGGCCGGTGCTGACTTGCGTGGTGCTACGTTAACGGATGCTTACATGCGCTATGCCAACCTACGGGATGCAAACCTGTGCGGTGCCGATCTTTCTGGTGCGAACGTGACAGAAGAGCAAATTGCCATGGCCAAAACCAATTGGCTGACAGTCAAGCCCTATGGAAAGCGATGAAACTGTCCATAGGAAATTCGCCTACTTGCGCGCGTGGATAACCCCTTGTGCGTCAATTTTGACAGGCGTATGGGGAAAATCCTGTTGGGTGAGCTGGCGGATTAAGCGTACGCTGCGGGATTTGGGGTCAGGATGGGGAATGCCGCGAGCATCCAAACGAACCGGTAATATTTTTCCTGCCTGAAATTCGCCGTTGGGGTCAAGCTTGACTTCTAAAACCAAAGAATCTCCCAACTGGGCTTTGGTGGGAAGGGTCTGATAGCCCAGAAAATTACCCAAAGAATAGGCAACTAGGCGTCCTTGGTAGAGTTCCAAAGCACGCGGTACGTGGGGACCGTGTCCCAAAATTAAGTCAGCTCCCGCTTCAATGGCAGCTCTGGAAAAAGCCACCATATTGCCGCGGTTCTCACCAAAGAAATATTCCGTGCGATCGCGAACCCGCAAAGCCCCCGTTCCTTCGGCACCAGCGTGAACGGAAACAATAACAATATCAGCATGGGCATCTGCTTTTTGGATTGACACCCTCGCAGCATCTAATTTACGAATACTATTGTGTTGGTCGAAATAGCTAAACCCGATCCAAGCAATGGTGAATCCTTTCACCTCCACAAAAACACTGCGGTTTTTCTGCCCCACAGCTCGCATTTTTGCCTTTTGAATGTAATGAATAGTGTCTTGAAACCCTTTTTCTCCAAAATCAAAGGAATGGTTGTTGGCAATATTAAGAACATCAAACCCCGCCGCCTGCAACTCCCGCGCGTATCCTGGTGGCGTGCGAAAAGCAAAAACACGAGGGCTGGCAACATTTTTTGCCGCGATGGAATGGTTGGTCAAGGTACTTTCAAAGTTGCCAAATACCAAATCGGCATCCTGCAGCAGCGGCTGTACCGATTGCAGTAAAGTAGAGGGGTTCGGTGGCAGACGATTGGATCCAAAACTTTGGCTGGGAATAATATCTCCCACCGCTTTAATGGAAATGGTAATTTCTGGTTGGGCTTGGTTGACAGTATCCAAATAGCGGCGAAATTGATTTTCCAGTTCCAGGGATTCCCAGGAAGGCAACGTAGCTAGTCGCGGCGGTTCTTGTAGATTGAGGGTAACGGCTAGATGGTTGCTACCATACCGCAGCCGAGACGCCATTTCCGGCCAAATTTGCGATCGCCAGTAGGTAACAAGAGTTTCCATCCCCCCATGCAAGAAACGCACGGGGTCGTTGCCGCTTTGCCAAACGGTGCCCACCAACAATCCCATCATGCCGGCAATCAACCCTATCTGTTTGGCTTTTTTCTTGAAGATAGGTGGGGATGGGGCAACAGGAACGTGGTTTGGCTTCGGGGTTGGCTGTGAGGAAACGTTGACTTGAAAGCGATGCTGCCATACATGCGATTGCATGCCGTGCTGGCAGCCGTACACTTCAATAGTGGCGGGAAACATAATGCCCAAGCGATGGAACCCGCGATCCAAAACCTGCAAGCAAGGAGACTGCGGTGGGGGGTTTGTAGAAACTAAAAATACGTACAAGCAGTTTCCCCGGCGTTTCACAGCGACCTGGATCCCCCAAGCTTGCAAAGATTGGGCAATTAACAGGGCGATCGCTTTTTCGTTTCCCTGTTGGGCTAAGGTGACAATTTTGGCAGAACCCACAAGCACACTCCTCACACAACAACATCTTCAGCCGATAAAAAATTTTTCCGAACTCTTGTAGGAACACCCGCTAAAATTGGCTGTATTGTGGATAGATGAGCATTGTTTGAGCGTCTTTTTTTTTCATGGTAGATAGCAGCACAGTACAATTCATACGTTCTTCGCCTCGCCGCTTGTTGGTGACTGGCGGGGCAGGATTTATTGGTTCCAATTTTGTGCGTTATTGGTGCCACCACTATCCCCAAGACCGGGTGGTAGTGGTCGATGCCCTCACCTACGCGGGAAACTGGCAGAACCTTGCCGATTTAACCTCCCATCCCCAGTTTCGCTTCGTCAAAGGGGATATTTGCGATCGCTCCCTCATCGACAACCTGCTGGCAGCAGAAGCGATCGATACCATCGTTCATTTTGCTGCCGAATCCCACGTCGATCGTTCGATTTTAGCCCCCGATGCGTTTATTCAAACCAATATTGTGGGCACGTTTGCCCTGCTAGAAGCATTTCGCCATCACCATCCCTCCCAAGACCATCCCATCTTCGTTCATGTATCTACCGATGAAGTATACGGTAGTTTGAGTGGTGACGATCCGGCTTTTTGCGAAACCACACCCTATGCCCCCAACAGCCCCTATTCCGCTTCCAAAGCTGGTAGCGACCATTTGGTGCGTGCCTACTACGCTACTTATCAAGTTCCCACAATTATTACCAACTGTTCCAACAATTACGGCCCCTATCAGTTTCCCGAAAAATTAATTCCCCTGATGTGTATTAACATTCTATTGGGGCAATCCTTACCAGTTTACGGCGACGGGCAAAATATACGCGATTGGCTGTATGCCATTGACCACTGTCGGGCGTTGGATGGCGTCATTCACCAATCGCCGCCGGGAGAAACCTATAACATCGGTGGCAACAATGAGGTAAAAAATATCGATTTGGTGCGTATTTTATGTAAATTGATGGACGAACTAGCTCCCAATTTACCCGTATATCCTAGCGATCGCTTGATTACTTTTGTCAAAGATCGACCCGGTCACGACCGCCGCTATGCGATCGATGCCAGCAAAATTCAAACTCAACTCGGTTGGTCTCCCTCCGTCACCATCGAAGAAGGCTTGCGTCAAACCGTACAGTGGTACCTCGCCAATCGTAGCTGGTGGGAACCCCTGTTAGGCGAACAATACCAAGCCTATTACCGCCAAGTGTATAGCTAACCGAAATATTTCTTATAATCATCGCGATCGCAATTCTCCCAAACCAGGAAAATCCCAGGAGACGCAACCACCAAGACGAAAAAGCCACAGCTACCCTATTGCAAATTTCCCCTAGGCAGGCATAGAATAAAAATGATAATCATTATCACGACACGAGCTGCCTAGAGGTCACGATATGAAATTGCCACTATTTCCCACCTTCCTTTCAGTGCTTCTGGGAAGCATATCTTTAATGGGAATAGCCGGATGTGGTTCCAACTCCAACGTTGCCAACGACGCTACAACCACTTCCGAGACCGCCCAACCAGCAGCAGAAAGCGAACCATCCGTTACCGACACCATGCAAATAGCAGTTAGCATCCTCCCGCAAAAATACTTCGTCAAACGTATCGGCGGCGACACAACCAACGTTACCGTCATGGTTCCCCCAGACGCCAGCCCTGCCACCTACGAACCCAAACCCAATCAGCTACAAAGTCTCAGTCAAGCCGCCGTCTACTTTCGCATTGGCGTTCCCTTTGAAAATGCGTGGATGGAGAAAATGACCGCTGCCAACACCGACATGTCCGTAGTCGATACGCGTCAAGGAATCGACTTGCGACCTATGAATGCCCACCATCATCACAACGGACACCACCATCATACCAACAACGGCGGCGCTGAAAGCATGGAAAATCCCGACCCCCATATCTGGCTTTCGCCGCAACGGGTCAAAGTGCAAGCCCAAACCATTTACGAAACCCTAGCTAAGATGAACCCAGAAAATCGCAATACCTACAAAGAAAATCTAGATGAATTTTTAGCTGATATCGAAGAACTGGATGGGTACATTCAAGAGAAATTATCGGGTTTGGAAAACCGCAAATTTATGGTTTTTCATCCTTCATGGGGATATTTTGCCGCCGATTACAATTTGGAAATGATTCCTATTGAAGTGGGCGGTCAAGAACCTAGTGCTTCCGAAATGGCTGCCTTGGTGAAAACGGCAAAACAGGAAAATATTAAGGTGGTTTTTGCGCAGCCGCAATTTAACACCAAAGATGCCCAAACTATTGCTCAAGAAATTAACGGTCAAGTGGTTTCTCTCGATCCTTTAGCTCCCAATTGGTCGGAAAATTTACGGAAAGCAGCAGATACTTTTGCTGAAGTTTTGAAATAAGCTAGCTGTGATTTTCTTATACCCCCTTTGGCAGGCTCGGCGCTGTCTTTTTAAGGGGGTTTCGGATTTGAGTTCTAGCCGAGTTGCATTTTAGAGAAGCGGATTTCGTATCAAGTTCAATTATTGGTTTTGTTTTTATCTATGCAAAATACAGCGATTGAGTCTCTGTCTATGAATGCCACGCAATCTAAAGAAGTGATTTCTATTCAAGGTTTGTCGGTACGATACAACCGACATTTGGTTTTAGAGAATATTCATCTGTCGGTGAAAGAACGAGATTTTATCGGTTTGATTGGTCCCAATGGGGGCGGCAAAACGACTTTGTTTAAAGTTCTGTTGGGATTGGCAAAGCCAGTTTCCGGTCGCGTGAAAATTCTTGATAAAAATATTCGACGGGGTAGGCGATATATTGGTTACGTTCCCCAACTGGCAAAATTCGATCGCGATTTTCCCATTAATGTTTGGGAAGTGGTACGGATGGGGCGTTTGGGGAAACGTCCGTTGCTCAAAAGTTATACGGCTAAAGATGATGAAGTGGTAGCTCAAGTATTGCAGCAGGTGGAAATGTGGCATTTGCGCGATCGCCCCATGGGCGAACTTTCGGGAGGGCAGCAGCAGCGAACCTATATTGCCAGGGCGCTGGCATCGGAACCGGAAATTTTGCTGTTAGACGAACCGACGGCAAGTATTGACCCGCAATTGAGTGCGAGTATTTACGATTTGCTGGAAAAACTCAACGAAAATATTACGATTTTAATGGTTTCCCACGATATGGGCGCGATCGCTTCCCATGTAAAGAGTGTTGGCTGTCTCAACCGACATTTGTACTACCACGGGGAAAAATTGCTCACACCGGAAATGTTGGAGGAAGCTTATCAATGCCCCATTGATTTAATTGCCCACGGTGTTCCCCATCGGGTTTATCCAGAACATCCTTAGTTGTTTTTTTGAGATTTTCGATTGTTGTTTATGCTAGAAGCTCTACAGTTTGATTTCATGCGCAATGCCATTTTGGCAGGGATTTTGGTGAGTATTGCTTGCGGGATTATTGGTACGTTTGTGGTGCTTAACCGAATTGTTTTTATTAGCGGTGGTATTGCCCATGCTGCCTACGGCGGCATTGGGATGGGCTATTTTTTTCGTTTCAATCCGGTTTACGGGGCGATCGCGTTTAGTTTGCTGGCAGCTTTGGCGATGGGATGGGTTCACCGCCACACCCAGCAACGAACGGATACGATTATTGGGGTGATGTGGGCAATTGGTATGTCTGTGGGGATTATTTTGGTGGATTTAACGCCGGGATACAAAGCCACTTTGAGAAGCTATTTGTTTGGCAGTATTTTGGCGGTTCCCACTCAAGAATTGTGGTTGATGCTGGCGGTGGATGGGTTGGTTTTGGCAATTGTTTGGCTGTTTTATAAGGAACTGCTGGCGATTTCGTTTGACGAAACGTTTGCTATTATTCGCAATGTGCCCGTGGATGGGATTTATTTGCTGTTAATGAGCGCGATCGCGTTGACGGTGGTTATGATGATGCGGGTGGTGGGATTGATTATGGTGATTGCGTTGCTGACAATGCCGGCAGCTATTGGCAATCAATGGGTCAAGGAGATGAAAACGATGATGGTGGTGGCAAGTGGTTTGGGAATTGTGTTTACTGTGACGGGCTTGTGGCTGTCGTATGCCTTCGATTTGACTTCTGGGGCTACTATTATTTTGGTGGCAGGAGGGGGGTATACCCTGAGTTTGGCTATTAAGTCTCTATACCGGCAAAGCCACCGCCGCCTTTCCCAGGAAGCCAGCCAACAAGCACACAGGTAGGCAAGATTTAGGAAATTTTTTCGTGCAGTTGGGCGGTGGTTGCTTCGGTATAAGGTTCTACCAAGCTGGTGTTGGTACAGTAGCGATCGATAAAATCTTGGCACTGCTTTGGCGTATGGGGAACAATGGTCCAAAAGGTTCGTTTGTTCTGGGGGCAAACGATTCCCAGACAACCACGGAAATTGACCACAATTTTCCAATCTCGGTAGCTGATATGGCATTTGTCTGCGGGATACCAAATTTGCCATCCACGGATGCTAACCAATACATGCCCTGGGGCAAAATCAAGAACAATGCCTTCTCCTCCCGGACTTTTAACGCGAATCATAGACCATCTCCTCGGTGTAGCGGTCTTGATGAAGTTTTTAATTTTCTTCTCTATCCGAGATTATACGTAAATTGTACAGGGGTGTTTGAGACTTGTATCGCCCACCGCCTTTATCGCGATCGCAGGGTTGTCCCATCCATATCAACCTCAATGTCGTACCAAATCGCCTTTTACAGCGATCGCGATCGCTGCAGGACAATAAAAAAAGCCCTCCGATTTCGGAGAGCTGCCCTAAAATTGTTACAAAAATTTATAAATTTTCCGTGAAAATACGGTTGTAGGGGAAGCCCCCTACTCAGACAGAGTTTTGTCGTTAGCTGAGAATCGCTTTGGCTTTTGCTACCACGTTATCTACAGTAAAGCCAAATTTCTGCAAGCAGACCTTACCAGGCGCAGAAGCACCGTAGGTATCGATGGTCACCGTATCGCCTTCGCTGCCCACGTAGCGACACCAACCAAAGCTAGTACCAGCTTCCACAGCCACACGCTTGGTTACCGCCTTGGGAAGCACCGATTCCTTGTAAGCTTCATCTTGAGCCTCAAACAGCTCGAAGCTAGGCATGGAAACCACGCGGACTTTTTTGCCTTCCCCACGCAGTTGTTCCGCCGCTTCCGCACACAGGTGCAGTTCGCTGCCAGTGCCAATCAGAATAATATCGGGGGTTTCCTCGCCACCGGAAAGTACGTAACCGCCTTTGGCAGTTTTCTCGATAGAACTCCCTTCTAGATTGGGAACTCCTTGACGGGAGAGAGCCAGCAACGTGGGTCCGTCGCCGCGTTCCAGAGCCACTTTGTAGGCACCGGAAACTTCGTTGCCATCTCCGGGGCGGAAGACCACCAACTCAGGCATAGCGCGCAGAGCTGCCAAATGTTCGATGGGCTGGTGGGTAGGACCATCTTCGCCCACACCAACGGAATCGTGGGTCATAATCCAAATGGCTTGGGTCCCCGACAGGGCCGACAAGCGGATGGCACCGCGCATGTAATCGGAGAAGGTTAAGAAGGTGGCACCGTAGGGAATCAAACCACCGTGGCGACCGATGCCATTGCAAATAGCGCCCATGCCGTGTTCGCGGACGCCGAACCACAGGTTGCGATTGTGGTACTCACCTTTTTGGAAGTCGCCGGTATTTTTCAACAAGCTTTTGTTGGAACCGGACAAGTCAGCAGAACCGCCAAACACTTCCGGAACGGCATCGGCAACTGCATTGAGAACTTCTCCCGAATAGGCGCGGGTCGCCGCAGCTTTGTCTTCAGGTTTGTAAGTAGGCAGGTATTTCTCCCATCCTTCGGGCAACTTGCCAGCAATGCGGCGTTCTAATTCGGCGGCATCTTGGGGATACTTGGACTTGTAGGTAGCCCATTTTTGCTGCCATTCGGACTCCCACTGGGCACCGCGGTCGATGGCTTTCCGGTAGTGGTCGAGGGCTTCTTGGGGAATTTCAAACGGTCCGTATTCCCAACCCAACTGCTTGCGAGTGCCTTCAATTTCTTCTGCGCCCAAAGGAGCACCGTGAGCCGTGTTGCTATTGGCTTTGGTGGGTGCGCCGTAACCGATGGTGGTACGCACGCGAATCAGAGAAGGACGGTCGGTAATGGATTTGGCTTTTTCGATCGCTTGGTGGATGGCGTCGATGTCTTCGTTGCCGTCTTCTACGAATTCCACGTGCCAACCGTAGGATTCGTAGCGCTTGGTGACGTCTTCGGTGAAGGATTTGTTGGTTTCGCTATCGAGACAGATCAAATTGTCATCGTATAGGACAATTAATTTGCCCAAGCCCAAGTGACCGGCTAGGGAGCAAGCTTCCGCAGAAACCCCTTCCATGATGTCGCCGTCGCTGGCTAGGGCGTAGGTATAGTGGTCGATGATTTGGCAATCGGGTTTGTTAAAGACGGCGGCTAGGTGGGCTTCCGCATAGGCCAAACCCACAGCGTTGGAGATTCCTTGGCCTAGGGGACCGGTGGTGACTTCTACGCCGGGGGTGGCGAAGTTTTCCGGGTGCCCTGGGGTTTTGGATTCCCACTGGCGAAATTGTTTCAGATCTTCCAGTTCGATGCCTTCGTAGCCGGTAAGATACAGCAGGGCATACTGCAGCATGCTGCCGTGACCGCCAGAAAGTACGAAGCGATCGCGATCGAACCAGTTGGGATTTTTGGGATTAAATTTTAAAAAGCGGTCCCATAGAACAAAAGCCATGGGAGCAGCACCCATGGGCAAACCAGGGTGTCCGGAGCTGGCTTTTTCTACCGCGTCAACGGCTAGGAATCGAATGGAATTAATACAGAGTTTTTCTAGAGATTGGGTTGCAACTGCCATAATTTCTAGGAGTTAACGACAATTTTGGATGGGCTATTCCTCGTAGCCGAGGGAACAGGTTTTTTCCAGGAAACTAGCGTACAGACACCAACGCTGCAACAACATCGCGTTGGTGAAGCGTTTTCCCTTTCTATTATTTCACGAGTTGGGAAGCAGGAACGTCTTTCAATTGCCGAGATGGGGATCGAAATTGACCAGCTTTGGTTAGGACCCAAAAACACCATCGGTCGCGTTCCCCTTCTCCCAACCCAGGGGTTATTCTTGGTACTTGCCAAACACCAGGGTAACGTTATGGCCGCCAAAACCAAACGAGTTGGAAAGGGCGATGCGTACGTTCTGTTGGCGGCTTTGGTGGGGAACGTAGTCCAAATCGCACTCTGGGTCCGGTTCGTCGAGGTTCATGGTTGGGGGAATGCGATCGCTGGCTACGGCCATGGCTGTTGCCACCGCCTCGATGCCGCCGGCCCCCCCTAACAAATGACCGGTCATGGACTTGGTGGAACTTACCGCTACTTGGTAAGCGCGATCGCCCAACGCTTTTTTAATCGCTGCCGTCTCGGTTTTGTCGTTGGCTGCGGTACTGGTGCCGTGGGCGTTGATGTAATCCACATCCTCCGGGCGAATCCCCGCATCTTTCATAGCCAGAGAAACAGCTCTGGTGGCCCCTTCCCCATCGGGAACCGGAGAGGTCATGTGGTAGGCATCGCAAGTCATGCCGTATCCCAACACCTCAGCGTAAATGCGCGCGCCGCGGCTGAGAGCGTGTTCCAACTCTTCCAACAGCAAAATGCCGGACCCTTCTCCCATGACAAAACCATCGCGATCGCGATCGAACGGACGGCTGGCATGCTGGGGGTCGTCGTTGCGCACCGACAAGGCCCGAGCCGCAGAAAAACCGGCCACACTCAAAGGGGTAACCGCCGCTTCCGTACCGCCACAAAGCATGGCTTGGGCATAACCGCGCTGGATCAACCGAAAGGCATCGCCCACAGCATTGGAACCAGCCGCACAAGCAGTCACCGGACAGGAGTTGGGTCCCTTCGCTCCGGTGTGGATAGCTACCAAACCCGCCGCCATATTGGCAATCATCATGGGAATCATAAAGGGACTGCAGCGGTCGGGGCCCTTAGACAAGTAAACCTGCTCTTGGTCTTCCAGGACTTTCAAGCCGCCAATCCCCGTGCCAACAATGGCACCCACCTGTTCTGCATTCAAATCATCGATTTGAAACTGCGAATCTTCCAGGGCCTGTTTGCTAGCGCCCACGGCAAACTGGGCAAAACGGTCCATCCGCTTGGCCTCTTTGCGTTCGAGATAATCTGTGGGGGTAAATCCTTTGACTTCTCCTGCTATTCGGCTAGCGTGCTTTGAGGCGTCGAACAGCGTAATTTCTCCGATGCCGATACGTCCCGATAGCAATCCCTCCCAATAGTCAGAAAGCGTATTACCAATCGGCGTAATCGCGCCCATGCCTGTTATGACAACCCGTCTTTTTGGTTCTTGCTCGAGTTCCCAATTGTTTCTCGTCATGTCACCTTGGTGGGTATTTCGCCCTTAAACAAAGCTTCAAAGCCACCGCACAATTTATTGACCCCAGATGCTTGGGTCATGATGCCAGTTCTTGGGAGGCTACGCGGTGGAGGTAGGCAAAAGGAGGGTACCAGCCAGCAGACAAGAGCCAAGCTTGCCTGCCAGCAGTTTCCCCGAGGGGGTGCGAACCGGCATGAGAACCCCTTAGGCGGAGGCTTTTAGTTGCTCGCTGATGTAATCGACAGCTTCCCGCACGGTGGTGATTTTTTCTGCAGCTTCATCGGGAATTTCAATGTCGAATTCCTCTTCCAGCGCCATGACCAACTCCACCGTATCCAAGGAATCGGCGTTGAGGTCGTTGGCAAAGTGCGCTTCTGGTTGTACGTCGTTGGCATCGGCTTCTAGTTGTTCGGCTACGATGGTTTTGACTTTGTTGAAAATTTCTTGATTCATAAAATTCTCCAGTTGGAAACTCTACTTCTTTACAATGAAAGAAGAATACGCTTGGGGGTGGTTCTCCCCGAAAAGCCGGCAGGTTCGCAAGCAAGGCCGGACCTACCTCTTGCCGGGCAGGTCCAGCTCGGACCGAGGCCGTAAAAACCCAGCTCGCGGGGCTACCATTTACTGGGATGCCCTCTGGTGGTTGGGCAACCGATCGCGAATTGGCAGAAAGCTGGTGTTCCTTGAGCATGGGGCTTGCTGCCCGATCGGAATACAATAGGGAAATGGTAGTAGGCTATACTTTCCCATCATATCGGAAACTGGGTTGGACCAAACCACTTTCATGAATTTTTCTCGCCAAGAAAATTTGCGATCGCGCTAGCGAGACCAACTGCTGTTTTTTTCGGTTTTCCATGTCTTTAAAATACGCTTATTTTCCCGGTTGTGTAGCTCAGGGTGCCTGCGACGAACTCTACCAATCCACCGGTGCTATTACCGAACACTTGGGCATCGAATTGGTGGAGCTCAAATCGGCGGCTTGTTGCGGGTCGGGAACGTTTAAAGAAGATTCCCAACTGTTAGAAGATACGGTTAATGCCCGCAATATCGCTTTAGCTGAGTCCCTGGGATTGCCCCTAATGACCCACTGCAGTACCTGTCAGGGGGTCATCGGCCATGTGGACGAGCGCTTGAAGGAAACGCAACCAACCGACCCCAGTTATATAGAGAAAATTAATGGTTTTCTTGCCGAAGAAGGCTGCTCGCCTTATCGGGGGACGACAGAAGTCAAACACCTGCTGTGGATTTTGGTGTCCGACTACGGACTCGATGCCCTTCGCGATCGCGTACGCAAATCTCTGCAAGGATTGCACTGCGCTGCTTTTTACGGCTGCTACCTGCTGCGGGCACAAAAACACCTGCCCTTTGACGACCCCCACAATCCCCAATCCATGGAAAATTTATTCCGCGTTTTGGGGGCCACACCAGTGGAATATCGCGGCAGAACCCAATGCTGCGGCTGGCCGCTATCCAGCTACGCCCCCGAAACCTCTTTTCAAATGGCAGGCAAGCATTTACAAGCAGCAGTCGCCGCCGGGGCCGATTGTATGGTTACCCCCTGTCCCCTGTGTCACTTGAATTTGGATTCGCGACAGCCGGAAGTCGCCGCTACTATGGGCGCGGCCATTGACCTGCCCGTTTTGCACCTGCCGCAGCTGGTGGGATTGGCCCTGGGCCTGTCCCCCAAGCAGTTGGGATTGGAACGGCACATGGTTTCCACCCAA
This sequence comes from Geitlerinema sp. PCC 9228, assembly GCF_001870905.1. Lineage (NCBI taxonomy): Bacteria > Bacillati > Cyanobacteriota > Cyanophyceae > Geitlerinematales > Geitlerinemataceae > Geitlerinema > Geitlerinema sp. PCC 9228. The sequence goes on along the minus strand of NZ_LNDC01000046.1, from coordinate 20,739 downwards.
TCGGTTTGGCGCCAGCTGGGTTGGTAGAAACTATTCCCGATGGGATAGGGGCAAAACAGCGCGGGTGAGGATGCGTTGGTCTTCTAACTGGGAGACAAACAAATTCCCCCCGCCAATTTGCAAGATGCCACGGCAGACTTTCCAGTGCAATCCTGGGGGATGGTCCAGGGGCGACGGTTGCAGCCAGTCGCCGGGGTTTTCGGCTTGCAAAGCTTGGATGAGCTGCGGATCGAGCTTGCCGTTATCGGTAATGGATAAATCCAGCCAATGCTGGTCTACGGGGCGACACCACACGTCGATACGACCACCCACGGGAACCCGCAAGGTGGCTGCCAGAAGCAGTTCGTAAAGGACTAATTCTATTTTGAGTGGGTCCACCGCCACGATAAACTTGCCTTCGCTGTGGACTTGATACCAAATTTGCCGCTGCTTGATGGCCGGTTGCAGCCGCAAGAGGGCGCGTTTGAGCAATGTGGGCAAGGGAACGTTGGTCTGCCCTCCTTGCAGTTCCCACTGTTCCTGTTTGAGCAAGGGGGTCATTTGCTGGAATGACTGACCGATTTGCTGCCGAATTTGGGAGAAGGTTGTATTTGCTGACGATTCCGATTGGTTCATCTGCCGCAGTAGGGTGCCTACGGTACGGTACACTTTCTCCAAGCTGCGATGTTTGTACCAGTTGAGGCATTCCAGATTTTCTAAATGGGTTTGCTGCTTCTGGGTGAGGGTTTGGTAGCGGCGGAACCAGGCAAAATTGCGCACGATGGTTTCTACCACGCTGGTATAGCTGATGGGAATGGCCGCGTCGCGGGCATCTCCAACCACCACCATGCCCATGGGTTCGTACAGGCTTTCGGTATGCAAAGCCATGACCCACACTTGGTCGATGGTGGCTGGTAACCAGTCGCGGGTGGTATCGGGCAAATCTTCCATCGCAAACGGACCCACCAGGGCATCGGTGGAAAAAGCCCACTGCACCAACATATCGTTTTGCACGTCGATGGTGGTTTCGCCGTTGAGGGCGTAGTTGCGATCGGCAATGACTGTCGCCAGAATTTCGCCAGTGGCACTGCCTGGCGACCAGGCGATGAGGGCGGTGAGGGGGGCGTTGAGAAAGCTGGCGATGGATTGTAAGGCGGAACGGTCTAAATATTCTCCTTTGTGGGTTTGTTGCAGGCCGCTCAAAGTGTTGCTTAAGGTGGCATACAAATGCTGCTGGCGTTCGTTGTTGCGGTGTAGCTGCCACTGATGGAGGATCAGACCGATTTGCTGAGCGACCACCCGCAGCAATTCTTGTTCGGAGGGTTCCCAGGTGCGCGGCGATTGGTGGGTGACCAAAATCAGACCTTCTAGGGCGGCTGAGGTGTTTTTGCGAGGGGACTTTTGCTCTTCCCCACAGGTACACAACAGGATTGACTGCACGCCAACTTGTAAAAAGCGATCGCGCCAAGCTACCAAACGCAAATCTTCCTGCCAGTTTTCAATATCGATGGGTTCTTGGGCTTTTTTTAGCAACTGTGCATCTACGTCATCGAGGGCTGGTAGGGGCGAATCCAGGCGGCGGCGGTTATCGTGGCTTTGATAGCAAATATCAAACTGCAACAGGTCGTCGTTGTACAACAAAATCATGACCCGCTCTACCCGCAGGCGTTTGCTGAGTGCCTGGGCGCATCTTTGCAGGGCTTGTTCCCAGTCGTCGTCGCTGTAGATTGCCTGGGCAATGCCGGAGGTGAGGGTGGCATCCAGCCGGGTTTGTTCCATAGCTTCTTCCAGCTGGTATAAGGGATAGGTAAAGGCGATGAGCTGGGCGGCACCGCGCAGGTATTCTTTTTCTTCGTCTTGCCAAATGCGCGCTTCGTCTCCTTCTACTGACAGAAATCCCAATAGTTCTTCCTGACAAATAATTGGGGCTGCCAACAGCGATCGCGCTTGGATTTGATGCATCAAGCGGGTGGTGGCGTCGGCTTTCAGGGAAGAGAGGGCTTCGCCAATGGCTACCACTTCGTCGGCACGCAAGGATTGGTAAAATCCCCGCACTTCCTGCACGCTTATGCCAGTGGCGGATTCGGTGTTGGGTTGGCGTTGGTTAGAAACTTGACTTTGCCGGTTGGTGGTGCGACGCCAAAAATATCCCCGTTGGGTTTCCAACCAATATACGTTGGTGTGGGTGGGATGGAGAAATCGGTGGGTCTGTTCGACAACTTTCTCTAGGGATTCGTCGAGGTTCAAACAAGAACGCAGCTCCGAAAGCAATTTTAAAATCGGCTCGTGGGGATGTTTGATTTGAGCGCGCTGTTTTTCGATTTCCCGTTGGTGTAAGGCAGCGCCCAATTCCCCTAAAACAATGGACAAACGTGCTTTTTCGTCGGGTTGTGGGGAAATACCCCACAGTTTTGACCCCATCAGGATGACGCCGTAGCATTGGTCTTTATACCGAATTGGAACAATGATGGTGCCTTGAACGCCCAAGTTTTCCGCAATTTGCCGCCATTTGCCTGCCCGCCGCTCTACGCGCAAATCCGGAACGCCCACTGGTCTTTGCTGAATCACCACTTGTTCCAACAAATCGCCGGGGTTGAGGTTGGTTTTTTCGTTGAGAAACTTAGCATTGGGCACTGGCGCTACCCCACCACAGCCTTCTAATTGGTGCGTCAGGCGATCGTACAAACCAATCCAAAGCAGTTCGTAGCTAAATTCGGATTGTAAGTACTCGACGGTCGTTTGCGCCAGTATGTCAATTTGCTCTTCTTCCCGCAGTCTCTGGAGGGCACGCCCTAGAGCAACAAGTTGCTTGCTGTAAATACGGGAAATGTCTCGCCTGTACGTCTGTTGACCCATTAAATTTATGCCCGATTTGACATCTGAATAACAAACAGGAATTGCGAAGTTGGGATGGTTCTCCAACAGCTTTTCCATCTAGCTATTGCCAGCTACCCACCCTCTCGATAGTAGACGTTAGGTTCCCCCTTTGAGTTCGTTATGGCAGCTGGTTGGAGAAATCCCCGGTTTTATTACTTTATTTTGAATCGAAAACGGCTACCAACTGCTACTTCCTATATGGGTAATTTCCTTAACATTATGCGACTTCTTTGAAATTCATATCTATAGCCATCATGGCAAAATATGGGTGGGATTATGGCGGCGCGAGACACTGACCACCTTTTGCCCCACTCAAACATCCTTTCGATGTCGCAACCATATGCTCTACTTGCAGGGGAACATCTTGGACCCCACAGTAAGCACATTGTCTACCCCACTTCTGACACAGGTATTCGGTAAGTTCGTACTGGTAGAGGGTTCCCTCTGTTTCCCAAACCTATTCAGCGCCAGCAACTTTCTCTAGCTCGAGCGAGCTATAATATAATTTGCTGTGGTTGGTTGCCTTCCCTACAATTTTATACGTCTGCACCCTGAGTGGCTGTTTTGTCCCTAGCAGACTCTTTGGCAAATATCTTTTAGCTGGCTGTTTCGATGCATTGGGCAGGGATGGCCGCGGCGATCGCGCATACAGCCATCATAATCTGCTTTTTGACAGACAACAAGTTCAATCGGCCAGAAAAAAGGTAGACCACCTTCTAGATTTCTTATTATTTCCCTTTTGGCTTCCTCGATGGCATGTTGATAGGGTTTGATAGGTTTGGATGTAACTGTGGATATCTACAAACAGGCTCTACGCCCTTTTTTGTTCTCGTTTTTAAAAACCGATCCGGAATTTCTCCACCACCAAACCATGCGGTTTCTCGCTTGGTTGGACCGCTCCCCTCCCGATCCTCTGGCGCGGCGGATACGCGACTATTTGGCTCATACCTATGGTTTTGAGGATGCGCGCTTGCGGCAAACGGTGTGGGGCATCCCCTTTGCCAATCCTTTTGGGCTGGCGGCTGGGTTCGATAAAGATGGTACGGCGGCTGGGGTTTGGTCGCATCTGGGGTTTGGGTTTGTGGAGTTGGGTACGGTGACTTGGCATCCCCAACCGGGCAATCCTCCCCCGCGTATGTTTCGCTTGACCTCGGATTTGGCGGCGATCAATCGCATGGGGTTTAACAACCGCGGTGCCCAGGCACTGGCTGCCCAGCTACAACAACGCTGGCAAGACGCTTCTTCCCCGATTCCGGTGGGGATTAATTTGGGTAAGTCGAAGGTAACCCCTCTGGAAGCGGCGGCGGCGGATTACGAGCGCAGTTATGAGGTGTTGCAGGGGTGGGGAGATTATTTTGTGGTGAATGTTTCTTCTCCCAACACGCCGGGGTTGCGATCGCTACAGGCTGGCGATCGCTTGGCCCCTATATTGCAGGCTTTACAAGCCAAAAATCAAACCAACAAGCCTTTACTGGTGAAAATTTCTCCGGATTTAACCTGGCAAGAACTGGCAGATATCTTAGAGCTGGTAGAAGCTTACCACATTGCTGGTATTGTTGCTACCAATACCACTTGCGATCGCGCTGGGTTGCAGACAACAACCATTGCCGCCACTGGCAATCCTGTGGCACAAGAAACCGGTGGTTTGAGCGGCGCTCCTTTACGTTCGCGTTCTACGGCAGTGATTCGTTGGATTTGGCAGCAAACTCAAGGAAAAATACCGATTATCGGCGTTGGTGGCATTTTTTCGGCAGATGATGCTTGGGAAAAAATTACTGCTGGTGCTACTTTATTACAAGGGTATACTGGTTTGGTCTACGAAGGTCCGACTATGGTTGGTCGCATTTTACAAGGACTTGGTCAAAAACTGGATGCGGGTGGCTTTTCCCATATCGGTGAAGCGGTAGGGAGTGCTACCCAATTTCCCCAAACCAAGTCCCATTAAAATGCGCAAGCGATGGTTCAAAGGACCGGCTTTGCCATCAACCTCGTTGGCGTTTCTACCAATCCGAAAAAAATCGAGCTTTTGTATTGGCTAATACAAACTTTCTTCTCAGTTTGTATCTATAGTTTTCTCTATATCTACTTGTGTTTTTTGGGGGGACAATGAACGCAAAACATTTTCCGATTGCTTTTTTCTCGGCTGTTGCTATTGTTTCTAGCTTGGCTTGGGTGAGTCAAGAACCGGCGGCAGCCTGTATTTTACAAAAGAGTGGCGGGATTGTTACTTCCCAAAATTCTCCGAATTCGCTAAATACGCCATTTTCCGATATTGACCCGAAAACTTGGGGCATTGCAGGTGCTTCTATTGCAGCACTTGGTGGCTTCATTGCCGCTGGCGTTTCCTATCAAATGAAAAAGCGCCAAGCAACTGCTGAAGATGGTTTCGAGTTCGAGGCTGAAAGCGAGTTGGCACTGGCCACTTCTTCGCAAACAGATCGCGAAGAATCAGAAAAACTCAGTTCGGAACGCGAACCAGCCGTCACTCGCTAATTATTCATCAGCCGCAAACTCGCTTCGCTTTCTCCCATGCCTCCAACAACGCCTTTGTTGGGGGTTTTTTAGCAGGAAGTTACTTATACCATTTCTAAAAAACAATGATTTTCTGGGAGTCTCTAATTGCCCTGGTAGGGGCGCTTCGCGAAGCGCCCCTACTAACGCGTTGCGCCCCTACAAAAACACACCATTTATTTATTGCAGGTTTTTCAAGAGATCGCTTAACAAAAATTTAGGAAACTATTTTCGCGCTGCCTAGATGTTTGAGTGAAGGAAACTCAAGCGAACCTTCCCCTGTAAAAACCGAATAATTTTTTAAACTCTTAGAATTATTATAGTTCCAAAATTAAGACCTGTCAATATATCAAAACCATCTCCATCAAAAATTAACGATTGTTTCTTAGGGGAGGAACGACCTTTAGAAAGCTAGGGATGTAGTCATTTTTCCTTATGTTTTTTTCGATTTTTTCGTTATGCACCAATGTGGGGCATCTCCAAGCAAGGCACCAGTTTGGTTAGCAAATTTTTTTCCCACTATTTTTCCAAATATGGTATTCTTTTTCTGGACACTCTTAGATAATGGGAATAGACGAAAATTTTTAAATAAAACATACTATCCCCATTATTTAAATTATAAGTCAATTCCTCTCCAAAATCAATCCCCAGTCACCAAAAAAGTTTCACTTTCACCATTTTGCGATTTCAAAGCCAAAATCCATTGAGAATAGATGTAGATATTGAAGTGCAGAATGAAAGAATCCCCTGCTCCCTTGTTAAGGGAAACGGTCTAGCAAAATTCTGAAATTGCTGTAGAGGGATTTGTATAAATTTCTACTCGTAGATTTTTCCTTAAGTCGTTAAGCTTTTGTAGAGGTGTTTTTGTAGGGGGCGCAACGGGTGAGCGCCCCTACCAAGACAATTGATAGCTTTTCGTTAGAAAGTTTTTGTTTTTCAGAAAAGGGATTCCGAAGAGCTAGGCTGTGCAACGAGCATTTTCTTCAACAAACGATTCTAGCGATCGCCTTGGTGTTGTACAATGAGAAATCGAGTGCAACAGGCCCTCTTTCCATTGTGGCCAAGCGAGGGATGGTTATGAACTTTCAAAGAATTTTGACCCTGGCTACCAATGTATTTGCCGAAACCATTCGCGATCGCGTTTTGTACCTAATTGGATTGTACGCGATCGCTCTGCTAGCGGGAGCTCAAATGCTGCCCCAACTAGCCGCCGGCACGGGAGATAAAATTCTACTGGATTTTGGTCTCAACATCATGAGTTTCCTAGGGCTAATTATCACCATCTTTGTTGGCACCAACCTCATCAACAAAGAAGTCGATAAAAAAACCATGTTGGTCTTAATTTCCAAGCCCATTGCCCGTTGGGAACTCATCGTCGGCAAACACTGGGGACTATCCTTTGTTCTAGCCATTTTGGTCTTTGCCATGACCATTATTTACCTGTTGGTTTTATGGCTCAAACAGGTACCGTTTGAACTAGGCAGTTTGTTGCTAGCCAGTTTGTTTTTATTTTTGCAGCTGGCTCTCATCACCGCCGTCGCGATTTTTTTTGGTGTATTCACCAGTTCTTTGCTAGCGACCCTCCTCACCTTTGCTATTTACTTAATGGGTCATTTTACGCGGGATTTATTGGAATTTGGAGAAATTAGCGAAAGTCCCGGTTTGCAAAACCTCGCCCAAGGACTGTATCTCATTTTGCCGGATTTGGCACGTTTGGACCTCAAAAACCAAGCTGTATACGGTATCGAAGCGTTACCGCAAGCTTCTACCTTAGCCACCAACGTTGCCTATGGCATTGTCTACGTTATTTTACTACTCGCGATCGCCTCTTGGATTTTTGCGCGCCGGGAATTTTGAAACAAACAACAACATTGGCTGCAAAGTCAGAAAAAACATGCCAAGCTAGAAAAACAACATCGAATCGCCTATGACTAACCCAATCAAACCTATGCTGGAACAAAAACTAGAACAACTACGCCGTTTGTTCCAACAAATGGATCGGGCTTTAATTGCCTATTCCGGCGGCATTGATAGCACCCTAGTAGCCAAAGTCGCCTACGACGTGCTGCAAGAGAAAGCCTTAGCTGTAACTGCCGTCTCTCCTTCCCTGCTGCCAGAAGACCTAGAAGATGCCAGAGTGCAGGCAGCCACCATCGGCATTGCCCACGAGGAAGTGCAAACCCAAGAAATGGAAAACCCCAACTACACTTCCAACCCTGTCAACCGCTGCTATTTTTGCAAGAGCGAACTGCACGATACCCTCAAACCCATGGCACTGCAGCGGGGATATCCTTACGTAGTAGATGGCGTCAACGCCGACGATTTAGCCGACTATCGCCCCGGCATTCAGGCAGCCAAAGAACGCGGCGCGCGCTCTCCCCTAGCGGAAGTGGGCATCACCAAAACCGAAGTGCGCGAACTTTCCCAGCAGTTGGGATTGCCTTGGTGGGATAAACCGTCGCAACCCTGTTTATCTTCCCGTTTTCCCTACGGTGAAGAAATTACCGTCGGTAAGTTACAGCGCGTTGGTAGAGCGGAACGCTACCTGCGACAGTTGGGATGGAAGAATTTGCGGGTGCGCTCGGAAGGGGAAACCGCTAGAATCGAACTACCCCCAGAACAGATAAAAGAATTCGTTTTTACCACGGAACTACCGCCCTTGGTAGCAGCTTTTCAAGAATTTGGTTTTCTATATGTGACTTTGGATTTGGAAGGCTATCAAAGCGGCAAGCTCAACCGGGTTCTAGAAATGACCCAGGCTGCCAGTTAGTTTTTTTAATTTTTTTAGAAACCTGCAACAGATCATCGGATCTTTTGGTAGGGGCGTTCCCACAGCGCCCCCGATTGGGGAAATTGGGATATTTCAGAAATTATTGTTTTTCATCTCAAATCCGACTATGGGCAAACCACAATGATTCTGCAGGGGCAACTCTGGTGTGGTTGCCCCTTTCGTGGGAGGGCACTACCCTGACGTTTTTGTGGGTCTACATATATCGGATTTGGGATTGGAAATGCGATCGGAATTCGATCGAATCCCCACTCCAGAGAAGAGAGGGGGATTTGCTGATTAATACCAAATCTGATGTGCACAAACCCACAAAAATGTAGGGGGAACGCCCCCGTGCCTACCCCTACAAAAGGAACCCACAGCGGGGGTGACCCCGACAAAAAAATTGTGGTTTTTCCATGTCGGATTTGGTATGAGATAGCGGGTGCCATTAGTTGCGCGCCAGCCATTTTTGGGCGTTCAAACGCTGAATGACACCAAAGACTAGTAACTGCAAGCTTACCTTGCGATCGTCAATGAGAAAAGGTTCGATGGTACTGGCTTGGCTGGAACTGTCAGAACAGGAAAAACCTTTCACCCCTTGAATGTCGGCTTTGGGAAAATAAACGCGAAACTGGCGCTTGCCTTGATTCCAGCGACCAACCACCTGCCAGCAGTCTTCTTTGGGGTTGGCACCGAACAGGGAAACTTTTTGTTTGGTCAGGTTGAGTTCAATATCTTCCAAACCTTCTTTCATTAAGGCTTCTTTGAGGGCTGGCAAATAATCTTGATGCATGAAATCGGCAAAGGGTTTGTCTTCTACCGAAGGTTCTTTTTTCTTACCTTTTGCCGCACCTTTCGCACCACCTTTGGCGGAACCTTTGGCAGCAGAAGTTTGACCAGAAGCTGCTTTGGCTTTGGTTTGTTGTTCCCCTTGGGAATCGGCAGCAGAGGTGTTTGATTCTGGTTTTTGCTCCGATTTTTGTTGTTGGTTATTGTTTTTTTCTGCCATTGTTAATCGATCCTTATCAAACGTTGGGCAACGGTTCGTATAGCTAGGATGCTATGTTTTCCTGTTATCTATCCTAATAGAGAAGCCGGGGATACCTACCAAAAATATGGCAGATTACCCGGCTTGCGAGAACTTAATTTCACCAAGGGGGCAATTATCCCCCAGCTACGGCAGGCACGATGCTGACTTCATCGCCGTCGTTCAGCGTTGTTTTCACGTTATCGAGAAAGCGAATATCTTCGCTGTTGACGTAGAAGTTCAAGAACCGTCGGGGAACGCCATTTTCGTCGCAAAGACGTTCTTTGATACCGGGGCAGTTGCTGTCTAGCTCGTCAATGAGTTCGGAAATATTGCTGGCGTTGCATTCCAAGGTGGATTGGTTGTTGGTGAATTTTTGTAGGGGAGTAGGAATGAGAACTTTTACGGACATAGGGATTTTACGTGCAGAAACGATTGACTTCGATCGTTAAGAGAAATTTTTTACAGTAGCTTTTGTACAGTAGCTGCTGTTGTTTGTAGCACTCGATTCAATAGATGTTGGCTCGAGCCAATAGGGACCAAACTATTTACCTTATACCAAAATTTGTTCCCAGTCAAGGCGTTCTAGGGTGTGGGAACGTTCTAAAGCACGCTCGAAGCTTTCCAGTTTTGGATCGATGGTGAGGGGTTCGCCGATGTATCCGTGGACGGCTTCTTGGGTTTTCAAGCCATTGCCGGTGATGTAGGTGACGGTGGTTTCGTCGGGGTCGATTTTGCCGGCTTCGGCGAGTTTCTTCAAGACGGCGACGGTGGTACCGCCGGCGGTTTCGGTGAAGATGCCTTCGGTTTCGGCGAGCAGTTTGATGCCTTCGATAATTTCGGCGTCGGTGACGGTTTCGATTTCGCCGCCGGTTTGACGGGCAACATCTAGGGCGTATACGCCGTCAGCTGGGTTGCCGATGGCAATGGATTTGGCGATGGTGTTGGGTTTGACTGGGGTAACGAAATCGCGACCTTCTTTGAAGGCTTGGGCGATGGGAGAGCAGCCTTCGGCTTGGGCACCGCTGAAGCGTACGTGTTTGTCTTCCACCAGACCGGTTTGGATGAATTCTTGGAAACCTTTGTGAATTTTGGTGTATAGGGAACCGGAGGCGAGGGGAACGACGACGCGGTCGGGGAGCTGCCAGCCCAATTGTTCGGCGACTTCGTAGCCTAGGGTTTTGGAGCCTTCGGAGTAGTAGGGGCGCAGGTTGATGTTGACAAACCCCCAACCGTGGGTGTTGGCTACTTCGGAACACAGGCGGTTGACCTGGTCGTAGTTGCCTTTGACAGCCATTAGAGTCGGACTGTAGATGAGGGTTCCCAGCACTTTGCCGGCTTCTAGGTCGGCGGGGATGAAAACGCAACAGTCAATGCCGGCGTGGGCAGCGATCGCGGCGGTGGAGTTGGCGAGGTTGCCGGTACTGGCACAGGATACGGTGGAAAAGCCGAGTTCTTTGGCTCTGGTGAGCGCTACGGAAACCACCCGGTCTTTGAAACTGAGGGTGGGCATGTTCACCGCATCGTTTTTAATGTAGAGATTTTTGATGCCGAGGCGTCGCCCCAAACGATGGGCTTTGACCAAGGGGGTCATCCCTGTGCCCACATCAATGGGATGGTCGGTGGCAATGGGCAGAAAAGGACGGTAGCGCCAGATGGATTTGGGACCCGCTTCGATAGCTTCCCGCGTCACGGTCAGGCGTAGCGCTTCGTAGTTGTATTTCACTTCCACGGGTCCGAAGCAGAACTCGCATACGTGCATGGGTTGGAGTTCGTACTCGGCACCACATTCTTTGCATTGCAGCTTCTCGAAGCCGGCTACCGTACCGTCTTCGTGCTGGGGATGGTTGTGGAGTGTTTTGTCAATTGCCTGGGTCATCCGTCAAATCCCTCTCTACGTCTCGATTCAGTGGTCTGGTTTGTGCTTTGTTCGCAAATACTGGCTTCGATAGTACCACAGGGGATAGGCGGCGTCAAAAATATCCGACTAATTTTGTCGGGTATTTTAAGTGCCCAGTTTGGTAGGGGTAAAGGCGTTTCTCTCTAAGTGGTTTGTAAAAAAAACAGCAAATGAGTGAAAATTTTTGTGTATTTTATTTGACGATTTGTAATATTGGGTGGGCAAAACGACCTGCTTGGGGGCATTGAAAAGATGGAAAATCAAAAAACCCAAACCCGAGTGTTGGGTTTGGGCGGTGGCGGTTAGGAAGTTGGTTTGGAGGGGGCGGTTTCTGGCGGTTCTTTGACGGGCAACACACCTCGCTGGAGCTGCCAGCCGACAATGGTAAAGTGGTTCTGAATTTCTTCTACAGATAGTGGGGGTGTGTTGGTAAAGGTGGCTGCTGGGGTGAGCAAAACTTCCAGAACGCTGAAGGGAACTTGGGTAAAGAGGTTGACCAGGAAAAATGCGATCGCGGCAACCAACAGTCCCACTCCCCGCCATGGAGGCATCCAAGCTACGACAGAGCTGGCAACGGGGGCCCAAAGATAAATTGGCCACAGCACAATCGCGATCGCGACTGCCACCAACAAAGGCAGCAGCCAACCGAGAAAACCGCGCCGTTTCCTCGCCAAAAAACGGTTTAAAATCTGTCGCTTTTGTGCGGAAAGTTGCTGCGGCTGCGTCGCCACCACCAGCACGCTATAGATGTAAAAAGGACGCGCCACCTGCATCCACAGCACCAATAACAAGCCAGGCAACGATACCAAGGCAAATTCCACCGCCACCGGCAACCCGGGGTCGCCAACGGCCAGTCCCAACAGGCAAATCCCCAAAAACAAAGGAACCGCAGCAATGCCCGTTAGGTGCAACCAAAGATAGGGATCGAGACGAAATGCATTCATAAGCAATATCTAAAAAACCATAGAAAAAAAGCGATCGCTACCACAAGCGATCGCCCTTGAATTTACCATTGTCAGGTACCCAAGCACCAATCTCCTCTATTCAGAAAGAGTGCGACGCTTGGTTGCCATGCGATAGCACTCAATGCTATCCCCTTCCTTCCAATCGTTGAAGTTATTGGTACCGACACCGCACTCGTAGCCGGACTGAACTTCCTTGACATCATCTTTCACGCGCTTGAGGGAATCAATATTGCCCTCATAAAGCAACTCATTGCCGCGTTTGACCCGGAGCTTGCTGTTGCGTACCAGCTTGCCCGAACGGACATAGCAACCAGCCACCGTACCGCGTCCCACCGGGAACACAGCGCGCACCTCGGCTTCGCCCAAGTCTTCTTCCACCAACTCCGGTTCCAGCAACCCTTCCATGGCTGCCTTCACATCGCTGAGCAGATTGTAAATCACGTTATATTCCCGTACATCCACACCGGCGCGGTCGGCCGCCGTACGACTTCCCGGGGCAAAAGTCGTGTTGAACCCAATAATCACGGCATCGCTGGCTGCCGCCAAATCCACATCTGCCTCCGAAATTTCCCCAGGTGCTGCCAGCAACAAGCGAATTTGCACCTCTTTTTGCGGCAATTGCTTCAAGGAAGCACGGATAGCCTCCACCGAACCTTGCACGTCTGCCTTCAGGATCAAGTTGAGCTGCTTCAGCTCCCCTTCCTTTACTTGTGCCGACAGGCTGCCCAGGGTAACACCGCGAGACAGAATGCGGGACTGGCGCTGTTCTTCCGCCCGTTTTTCTGCCAAAGCCCGGGCATCTTTTTCATTTTCAAACACTTCAAAATCGTCGCCGGCAGAGGGAACATCGTTCAGTCCCAAAATCTGTACCGCCGAGGAAGGACCGACTTCTTCCACGCGCTCGCCGCGATCGTCAATGGTTGCCCGTACCCGACCAAAGGTAGGTCCGACCACCAGAGCATCGCCAACGCGCAGGGTACCATTTTGCACCAACAAGTTCGCCACCGGACCACGGGATTTGTCCAAATGGGCTTCAATCACCGTTCCCCTGGCCGGACGATTGGGATTGGCGGATAGCTGTTCAATTTCCGCTACCAACAGCAACATTTCCAGCAGGGTTTCCAAGTTTTCCCCACTCACGGCGCTCACGGGCACCATAATGGTTTCGCCGCCCCATTCTTCGGGAACCAAACCGTGTTCCATGAGTTCTTGCTTCACCCGGTCTGGTTGCGCCCCTTCTTTGTCAATTTTGTTAATAGCTACCACCAGGGGAATGCCAGCGGCTTTGGCGTGGCTGATGGCTTCCACCGTTTGCGGTTGCACGCCATCGTCTGCCGAGACCACCAAAATGGCAATATCGGTTACCCGGGCACCCCGGGCACGCATGGCCGTAAAGGCTTCGTGACCGGGGGTATCTAGAAAGACTACCTTCTCAGTACTACCGTTGTGTTCCACTTCTACGTGGTAGGCACCAATATGTTGGGTGATGCCACCGGCTTCGCCACTGGCCACGTTGGTTTTGCGAATGGAATCGAGCAAGGTGGTTTTGCCGTGGTCCACGTGACCCATGACGGTAACCACTGGGGGACGCAATTCCAGGTGTTCCAGGTCGGATTCTTCCAGGAACTCGGATTTGCGCGCTGCCGATTCTTCGGCTTCGGTTTTCACTTGGACGCCAATTTCCGAGGCCACCATTTCGATGGTGCTGGTATCCAAGCTCTGGGTGACGTTGGCGGCAATGCCTTTCATAAACAGCCGCTTGACGATTTCCGTTTCGGGAACCACCAGCAGTTCGGCGAGTTCCTGAACGGTCATATCGCCTTTGACGGTAATTTCCTCGGGGCGTTGCTTCTGTTCGCTTTGTTGCTTGGCAGCGCGGCGACTGGCAGCGGTACTTTCGCTTCCCTTGTCGCTGCTGGATTTTTTCTTCGGTGCTGCTGGTTTGCTGGGTTTGGGTGGTCCGGCTTTCGCTGCCGGCTGGTTGGGTTTGGGCGGGCGCTCCATGGACCGATTGACCGTGGAGTTGCCTTCATCGACGCTGAGGGAGCTGTCAATGTCTTCTTCATCTTCGTCTTTAATGGGTTTGGGTCGTTTGGCTTTTTTCGCCGGTTTGGCTTTTTCAGCACTTTCCCGTTCCGGCTCGCGCTTCTCGCGTTTTTTGTTTTTCTTAGAAGAGCGCGGGGGTTTGGGTCGCTTCGCTTGTTTTTCGGTTTCTGAGGTGGTTGTTTCCGAATTTTCTTCGGAATCGGAGGCAGATGTGTCTTCGGTTTCTTGTTCTTCTACACCTTCAGGAGGTTGTTTGGGGGGTTTGGGTTTGGGGCGTGTTGGTGTGGCAGCTGCTTCCGATTTTTGTGGGGAGGCAGGGCGGGAAGGTTTGCGACTGCCGGTGGTAGCTTGACCCGAGTCGCTACTTTCTTTGGCGGGTTTGGCAGGTTTTTCTGGTTTTTCTTTTGCTGCTGGTTGGGCAGGAGCTTCCGGTTTCTTGGGTTTGGGGACCGGACGCTTGAGCTGGGGCGTTGGTTTTTCCGACTGGCTTTGACCAGATTCAGCAGCTCCCTCGGATGGGTTTTCGGGTTGGCTGGCTTTGGGTTTTTGGGGAGGATTGGGTCGCACGGGAGGTGGTGTTAGTTGGGGTGCTTCGGCAGCGGCTGGCTGCTGCGATCGCTCGGTTTCGGGTTGTTTGGGGGCTTGAGGCGGTGTTGGTTGTTCCACGGGTTTGGCTGGTTGGGCAGCGGACGATTCGGCTGGGGATGCGGTGGCGGAACCGTTGCTTGGCGTTGCGGGAGGTTGGGATGGCTTGGCTTCGGTGGTCTCGGTGGCAGGGGTTTCCCCATCTCCATTGCCGGTTTCTGTCTGGTTTGAGGTGGCTGGTTGTGCCGGTGGGGATTCGGGCTCTGGGGAGACTGGGGGCCTGGGAGGTTGGGGTTTTTGCGGTGGGGCAGCTGGCGAGGTCGCTTCCGAGGTGGTGTGCTTGCGAATTTCCAAGATTTCCTGTTTGTGATTTTCTTTACTGTGGCCGTGGGTGAGGTCGGCGACATGGCGGCCATCCCCGGCCGAGACATATTGCGATGCGTAGGTGCGAATCCGTTCGGCGTCGGATTCGCTGATGGTGCTGCTGTGACTTTTGACGGCTATGTTGAGTTGTTCGCAAACGGCCAAAATGTCTTTATTGTCGAGATTCAATTCTTTGGATAGTTCGTAAATTCTGACGCGATTGTTCATTCCTTTTTCCCCTCTCAGGCCTACCAGTTGTACGGAAGTGGGAGTAGCGAGCAGGGGAATGGAAATTGGTGCACCGTCGGCGCGAGCCTATAACCTAAATCCCTACTGCTTCCTCCCGGATGGATTTTGGGTTGTACCTCCAGCTCACCATCACGGGCGATGGCGGTTTGGATAATGGCATTTGAGAATGCCTCATGGTATTTTTTTGTGGTTGTTGGTGTTTGCCTTATGGCGGATAGCATGGCTCGCTCGGGGCGAGATGCCGGTACGGTTGGATATGGGTTGTAAATAATGATGGTTCGGATACAAAATCAATTGGCAATCGTGGGTTTGCGGTTGGTTGGTGGCACGGCGATTGCTGGTTGGGGGGAGCTACTTAGGTATGGGGTTGGCTGCCAGTAGCGATCGCGTTGGTCTGGAATCGGTTTTGGGAGGACTGCAATCTTTGCCAGAGGGTTGGGTAAATCTCGGGAGGGACTTTGGCTTTCAAAGCTTTTCCCAAACGATTTTTTTTCTGTGCGGCTTGCAGGCACGCTGGGTCTGGACAAATGTAAGCAGAACGTCCCATCCCTTGGTCTAATTGTACCTGATGGGACGGGTAAACCCGAACCACCCGCCAAAAAGACTCTTTTGGTCCAACGCGACGACAGCTAATACAGCGACGGTAATTTGATTTCACCAAGACAAGCTACGGAATACGAGGTTTTGACTAGAAAACGTCCGCCATGCTTTCCGTCGGCGCGCTGTCCTACTTATTCTTCTATCGTAGGAATCGCTGGCTCGACTACCTCGGTGCTGGAAACGGCGGCTGGTGCTTGCGATGGGCTTTCGGCTGCTTCTGGTTTGGGTTGGTAGTTGGCGGAATTCTTAATGTCGATTTTCCAACCCGTCAGCCGGGCGGCGAGGCGGACGTTTTGTCCTTCTTTGCCAATGGCCAAGCTCAGTTGCGATTCCGACACCAGAACCAGGGCTTGACGGTTTTCCGGATCTACCAATTGTACCTCATCAATCTTGGCAGGGGATAGGGCATTGGCAATATAAGTGGCGGGGTCAGGGGACCAGCGAATGACGTCGATTTTTTCGCCGCGCAGTTCGTTGACCACTACCTGAATGCGGGAACCGCGCGCCCCAATACAGGCACCAACGGGGTCTACATCCAGTTCTAGGGTATCCACGGCGAGTTTGGACCGCGCCCCCACGTGGCGGGATGGCGGATTGGCTTCCCGGGCTACGGAAACGATGCGAACAATTTCGTCTTCGATTTCTGGAACTTCGTTGGCAAACAGATAGGCAACCAGGTTGGCATCGGTACGGGAAACCAACAGTTGGGGTCCGCGGTGCATGCCTTCGCTGACTTTTTTCAAGTACACCCGGAAGGTGGCGTTGGCGCGGTAGTTATCGTTGGGAAGCTGTTCTCGTTTGGGGAGTTCTGCTTCTACTGGCGGTCTACCAAAGCCGCTGCTGACGGCGAGGATTACGGATTGGCGCTCGAAGCGCAGGACGCGCCCCTGTAAGACGCTGTGTTCCAGTTCGCGGAATTCTTCTTGAATGAGTTTGCGCTGTTGGTCGCGCAGTTTTTGTTTGAGGACTTGCTTGGTTTGAATGGCGGCCATGCGCCCGAATTCCCCTTGTTGGGGGGTGACATCCAAAACGACTGTGTCTTCCAGTTGGGCTTCTGAGGCGACTTCTTGGACTTCTTGCAGGGAAATTTCGTGGTCGCTGTTTTGTACTTCTTCCACGATTTTTTTGGTGGCGAGGACGCGAAATCCTTCTTCTTCTACGTCCATTTCCACTTCAAAGTTGTCGAAGTAATCGTCGTCGAAGTGGTGTTCGTTCATTTCCTGGGTACGGCGGTAGCGTTCGTACCCTTTGAGCAAAGCTTCCCGCAGTGCAGCTTGTACGGCGTTTTTGGGCAGATTGTGTTCTTGGCTGATGCTTTCGATCATGGCACTCAGCCCTGGTAACTTGACCATGGACATGGTGGTCTTCCTCCTAATTGTGAGGTGTATGCGAAGTAGTGGTTGCTGGTTCAGACCCTCGAAAAGGTCACCACCTAGGAAATTGGCTGTGCCATAGGTGGGGAGCGCTCGATGGCTCTGGTAACCAGGATGGATGGTGGGAAGGTTTTGATTGGTGAAATGGTGGTATTGGTAGGTTGGTGGTGAAAAGGGAGTCAACGGCGGTCAGTCGCTCAGTTTGACTTGGACGACCAAATGGCGGGGAATAGCGATCGCGCGGCCTTTTTGGTTGATATATACGGACTCTTCATCGCGACGAATTAACTTGCCAGTCCACTCCTGATGCCCCTGATAGGGTTCGCTGGTATATACCAATACGTCGAACCCGCGAAACGATACAAACTCGCGATCGGTGCTTAACTGGCGCGATACACCGGGACTAGAAATTTCCAAAACATAGGCACCGCTAATCAACTCGGTGGTATCCAGGGTGCTTTCCAAAGCACGACTCATACGTTCGCAGTCGTCGATGCTGGTCCCATCTGTGGGATTGCGAATGTCAACGCGCAGGACGGGGGGACGTTGGTTGGTTTGAAATACTGCCCCCACTACTTCTAAATCTAGCGATTCGGCGATAGGAGTGGCGATTTCGATAACTCGATTGATAATGGGGTGACTCATGGATGTAATGCAGCACGGACTAAGGATGCCTCGAACCAAGCAGGCAACAAGCAAGGGGAAGGAACTCGATCGGGGATGCTTGGCAGCCACCAATGGTCCTGCAATCCCAGCGATCGCAAAAAAAAGTGGGTTCCGACCCACTTTCATAGGAAATGATGTCTTCCGCTGGTGGCGAACCGTTCCCGATCCGCCATCACTCCATAGTTTAGCTTTTTGCCATGTGAAATGGCAAGTTGCTCTGTCCCCAGACAGTGGTAGCTGCTTCCGCCGTCAGCTGCCTTCGAGATCCAGCCCCCAATGACCTACAATAGACAAACGCAGCGTTTACAAAACTTCATCCATGACTTCTGTAACTATTCTTTCCTGGACCCTCGGCATCCTCTTCGCCCTCATGACCCTTCTGTTCATCTTCCGCATTGTGCTCAGCTGGTACCCACAAATCGACCTCAAACAATTTCCCTTCCGTTTGGTCGCTGCCCCCACAGAACCCTTTTTAGCCCCCACCCGTAAAATCGTTCCACCTCTGGGAGGTGTTGACATTACCCCCATCATCTGGGTGGGAATTTTCACGCTGCTGCGGGAATTGCTTTTGGGGCAGCAAGGTATTCTAACCATCATGGCTTCCTAAAACCACTGTGGTTATCCCTCTTGCCGGCTAGCTTGCATAAAATTTTCCACAAATTTTGTCGAAACATTCCCCGCCAGAAACTCCGGCGTTTCTAAAATTTGCTGGTGAAAACCAATGGTGGTGGGAACCCCTGTAATTGCACACTCGCGCAATGCCCTCCGCATGCGTACGATCGCGCTTTCCCGATTGGGTGCCCAAACAATCAACTTGCCAATCAAAGAATCATAATACGGGGGAATCTCGTAATCCGTATAAACATGGGAATCCATCCGCACGCCAATCCCTCCTGGCGGCAGGTAGGCGCTAATTTTTCCAGGGCAGGGGCGAAAATCGTATTCCGGGTCTTCCGCATTGATGCGGCATTCAATGGCATGACCGTTGAGAACCACTTGGTCTTGGGTCAGCGACAGGGGATCTCCTTGGGCAACGCGAATTTGCTCGGCAATCAAATCCACCCCGGTAATTGCCTCGGTCACGGGATGTTCCACTTGAATGCGGGTATTCATCTCCATGAAATAAAACTCTCCCGTTGCCGACAGCAGGAATTCCACCGTTCCTGCCCCCACATAATGAATCGAACGCGCCACCCGTACTGCTGCTTCTCCCATGGCTTGGCGGAGTTCGGGAGTCAGTGCCGGGCTGGGAGCTTCTTCCAAAAGTTTTTGGTGACGCCTTTGGATAGAACAATCCCGCTCTCCCAGGTGAATGGCGTTGCCGTGGCTATCGGCGAGGATCTGAATTTCTACGTGGCGGGGTTGTTCGACAAATTTCTCGATGTAGACGCCGCCATCGCCAAAGGCAGCTTCGGCTTCCCCTTGCGCGGCTTGAAAGAGTTTGGGCAATTCTTCGTCGTCGTTGACCAACCGCATACCGCGACCGCCCCCCCCGGCGGTGGCTTTAATCATGACGGGATAGCCGATTTCCCGGGCAATGGAAAGGGCTTGTTTTTCGGAGGTGACCAATCCTTCGCTGCCTGGTACTGTGGGAACTTTGGCTTTTTTGACGGTTTCTTTGGCGGTGGATTTATCCCCCATGAAGCGAATGGAGTCGGCGGAAGGACCGATGAAGTGGATTTGATGGTCGGTACAGATTTCGGCAAATTTGGCGTTTTCTGCTAAGAAACCATAGCCGGGGTGGATGGCAGCCACGTCGCGGGTGAGGGCGGCTGAAATGATGTTGGGGATGTTGAGGTAGCTTTTGTTGCTGGAAGGTCCGCCGATGCACACGGCTTCGTCGGCGAGTTGCACGTGCAGGGAGTTTACGTCAATGGTGGAGTAGACGGCAACAGTGGCGATTCCCATTTCCTCACAAGTGCGGAGGATACGCAGTGCAATTTCTCCCCGATTGGCGATTAGGATTTTGGAAAAGTTCATGAACTTCTTCTAGCAACTGTTGGTTTCGAGCAAGCAACAAAAAAGCCATTTCCGCCCCGTTTTGGTGGTTTGGCTGGCCACGCGGGCATTGTGCCGCTTGCGGGATTTGGCCAATGCCCGAATGACTATCCTATCATGGAGAGGAAAGCCTATGATGGTTTCTCGCGGTTGCTCCATCTAGAAATCAAGAAATTTGGTTTGAGGTCTTTTCACACAAGCAGCGATCGCTTATAATGAAAGATGGCAACCAAATTGGAACCGTCCATGCGGATGTGGTGGAATCGGTAGACACGCACGCTTGAGGGGCGTGTGGCGTTAAGCCATGCGAGTTCGAGTCTCGCCATCCGCATTGGTTAGTTTGCTGTTTGCAGGAAAATCAATATATTAATTGCTGAGGGATAGGCTCTCGGCTCGCCCTCAGCATCATTTTTTGTTGCTTGAGATATCCATGAAATATCTCAAGTCTTTTTTGTTTGCAGGAAAATAAAAAATGGACGCAACTGGACTCGAACCAGTGACCTCCACGATGTCAACGTGGCGCTCTAACCAACTGAGCTATGCGTCCTCACTGGGCATGGTTTAATCTAGCACGACCCAACGGGATTGTTCAAGAGGAAAAGAAAATTTTTTTATGGAAAGCACGGCAGAGTACATTTGTGCCTTTTGCGGCGAAGCCAATCCCACGTTTGTAGACTTGAGTGCCGGCAGCCAGCAATCTTACGTGGAAGACTGCCAGGTTTGCTGCCAACCCAACGTTCTCTACATTTACCAGCATGAATCGGGAGCTTGAAAGCCCTGACTTTTTAAAGCAGGGATGAAAAGCGACCCGTGCGGCTTTAGCCGCCGTC
>NZ_LNDC01000045.1 GCF_001870905.1 Geitlerinema sp. PCC 9228 | reverse complement strand
ATTCGCCATTATCATCAGAAGATTCATCATCATCTTCCATATCGGCTACTGTTTCTTCTCCTTCGTAATCGGAAGATTCGCCATCATCATCAGAAGATTCATCATCATCTTCCATATAGGCTACCGTTTCTTCCCCTTCGTAATCGGAAGATTCGCCATCATCTTCCATATAGGCTACCGTTTCTTCCCCTTCGTAATCGGAAGATTCATCATCGTCTTCCATATAGGCTACTGTTTCTTCTCCTTCGTAATCGGAAGATTCGCCATCATCATCAGAAGATTCATCATCATCTTCCATATAGGCTACTGTTTCTTCTCCTTCGTAATCGGAAGATTTCCCTTCGGAAGTTTCCTCTTCCAACATAATAGCCTCAATTGCCAGAGATTTTTCAGTATTGTCATCTAACTGAGTTAATTGCGTTGTGGTAAATGCCATGATACTCTCCCTTGAAAGATTGTTTGAATGCTTATGTAACCACCGCATATGTAGATTTCCCACCTGCTATGCTTGATGAAGGTTTCACAAAGCATGTGCGATGATTTGCCGTTTCTGGGTCTTTTTCCGTGAAAATCCGTAAAAATACGTAGTTACCACGCGATTGATAAGGAATCGATGAAATTTTATGTTCCCCTCAAAATCCCATTTCGAGTATGTCACAGCTTCTTCAAAATTCTGCCCAGAAAAGATAAAGTTTCGATAAAGAAACGCTTAAAATACGTGTTAATGCGTAAAGTGAGAAAAATAAACATAAAAAAGGAAAACCGCCTTTCATTGGTGGTATGCTTGATTTGTCAGAGGGAAAAGTCAAAGAAATCTATCTGCCATTTCTAGGAAAATTTTTGAAAGTCAAGAATTGAGGAAAATGGGAAACTTCGTTTCTGAAGAATCCTGTGGGATGGTGCGCTATCTTCAAGTTGGAAAGTGCGATCGCGGATAAAGAGGGGAACTGGGAACTTTTTCCGCTGTAACATCCATCCCCATTTTGAGTTGGTATTGGTTTGGAATCATTTTATATGGCTTCTCTCGCAAAGTTCGCAAGGCATTCCCCATCTCCTCGAACCCATCCCCAGGAACTAATGCAGTTTGGGTTGCAAATGATGCGGTTGTGACTGGTTTTGTTGGTTTTGGTGGGGTTGTTGGGAACGATCTTAGCGTTGTTCAATTTTTCCCAAGGTCAGAAAACCAATCCACCCTGGTTGTATGCTTGGCTGTGGGGGTACGATCGCTGGTTGCAGGGATGGCCACATGCTACGTTGGTTTTGTGTTGGTTAGTGGCGGGATTTTTTCTCTGTTCTACGTTAGCGAATCGCTACCACCATTGGGAACAGGCACAGGTTAAAGAAATGGCGGCTAGCATAGCTGGGGAAAAGATGGGGAACCATACGCACCGCAATTGCGGTATATGGTAGAACAGACCTATAACGTACTTCTTTGGCAATTTTTATTGCTACCATAAGCGGTGCGATTTTGCCAGTGTTGGGATTGTTGGTTCCCTATCGGGGGATTGACCCTCAGCATTGCCGGACTTTTGTCGGTGAGTTGGCTGGCGGTTTGTTTGTGGTATGGTTGGGAACCAGCAAGTTTTCAAAAACGATAGGGAGGATGGTTGGCTGCGATGTCGTTGACCTGGAAAGCGGATGTGGTAATTCGACCTTGGGAACCTGGCGATCGCGATATTTGTGCGAAGATTATTGAGGAAGTGTTAACGGAGTACGGTTTGGCTTGGGAACCGGAAACCAGCGATCGCGATGTGGTAGAGGTGGAAAAATATTATTGGGAAACTGGCGGCGAGTTTTGGGTGGTGGAAAAACAGGGAACTGTGGTGGGAACTGGCGGCTACTATCCCGTCTTTCGTGGAGAAAATCAAGCGTCTCAACTATCCTCAACCCAAGTGGAGATTCGGAAAATGTATTTGCTGCCGTCGGTTCGCGGCAGTGGGATGGGCAAATTTTTGCTACAACAATTAGAAGCTGCGATCGCAGCTAGAGGATTTGAAGCCATCTGGGTGGAGACAGCCAGCGTTCTCACCGAAGCGGTCAAGCTGTACGAAAAATATGGCTACCAACCAGCTACCGATGTAGAAACCCCTCGCTGCGATCGCGTTTACGTCAAGTTCCTTGATTCCCTATATTCAAAATATAGACAATCGTAAAGATGGATAGCTTCTGGAAACACCGATGACAACCACTACATTACAACAGATACAAAAAGACCTAGGTGCCACCTTTGATAGGGATACCCAGTCCATACCGGTGAGTTTTGGCAACGATGCCGAAGCGTTGGCGGCTGCCAGGAACCAAGTCGCTATATGCGATCGCTCTCACTGGGGATTGCTGCGGCTATCCGGCGAAGAACAGTTGCGGTTTTTACACAACCAAAGTACCAACGACTTTAACAATCTCCAGCCAGGACAAAGCCAAGATACCGTATTTACCAATTCTACGGCACGGACTATCGATCTGGCTACTGCCTATGCCACCGAAGATGCCATTTTGCTGCTGGTTTCTCCCAATCGACGGGAAACTATGATGAAATGGTTGGACCGCTATATCTTTCCTTTTGATAAGGTAGAACTAGAAGATATTAGCGATACCCACAGCATTTTTAGTTTAATTGGACCCCAAAGCGATACCGTTTGGGAAAAATTGGGAGTTTCGGTTGACTTACCTGCCAACAGCCACCAAATGGTTGATTTGCAACAAATGCAAGTACGGGTTGCCACCGGCAATGGATTGGCAATGCCAGGATATACACTAATAGTCAACCGCGAGGAAGCCGCCACCGTCTGGCAACTGCTAACAGAAACCGCCGGCGTTCCCCCTATGGGAGATGCTTGTTGGGAGAAACTACGAATTTTGCAGGGAAGACCGGCAGCAGAAGCAGAATTAACCGAAGATTACAATCCTCTAGAAGCCGCTTTGTGGCATAATATTTCTTTTGAAAAAGGTTGCTACATCGGTCAGGAAACCATTGCCAGGTTGAATACCTACAAAGGCGTGAAAACCCAACTTTGGGGAGTTCGCCTGCCAAGTTTCGTGGAACCGGGAACGCCAGTGATGCTAGACGGCAAACAGGTGGGAACCCTAACCAGCTGTACGGAAACGCCAGAAGGGGTGTTTGGTTTGGCGTATATTCGTACCAAGGCTGGCGGTCTCGGGTTGCAGGTATCCATCGGCAAGGTGGAAGCCGACGTGGTGGATCTCAATTTCGCTTCCCGGGGATATTTGGCAGCACAAACCTAACTTGCTTTGGTTACCTACCACCCCCGATAATAGCGATATTGGTTCATTTTTCATTGTACGTTATGGCTGCTTCTTTACAAGATATGTTTTTGGTTACTGTAATTTGTGAATCAGTTTTGCAAGACCGCATGGTCAAATTGTTAAAAAATTCTGGTGCCAGCGGCTACACAATTATCCAAGCCGTTGGTTCCGGTCGCCACGGTTCCCGCATGGGAGATATCGCTGGTTTCAATACCAATATTGAAATCAAAATCCTGACCTCTGAGGAAATTTGCGATCGCTTGATAGAAGAGATAAAACCGTTTCGGGAAAAATACGCTCTCATTGCCTTTCGCCAACCAGTGGAGGGGTTGCTGTAAAATCCCGTAACTACAAGAAGAAAATAAGGGCGATCGCTTGTCGCCCTTATTTTAACCATCTAGCTGACTGATGAAAATTCTATCAAGTTCCTTGAAAACCGGGTGCTTCTGCTCGTACAGCAGAACTCAAATCTGGCGTAAACTCAATCGTATAGTCAAAGGGAGAACTCGTATCGGGTCCATTATTTTCCATCCTGGTTTTATCTACCTGCAGAGGTGAGAAGTAGGATGCTGCCTGAACCACCACATTGCCATTGCTATTTAGCGACAAATCAGTGACCGTCATGGTATTGCTGTTGCCATTACTGAGTTTGGCATAGAGGAAAGTCGCATCCGTGGGAATACCAGTATTTGGGTCAATCTTGGCGATAATGGCAACCTTGGCACCACCGCCTTGACCGTAGCTAGTCAGCCAGCCATCAGTAGCAAACTCGCGGAAGTCTTCATTGGTACTGCCTTGCGTACCATCTGTACTAAAGACGGCATAGAGATTGTCACCGCCATCCCATAGTAAGCCATATCCCCGCGTATCGGTACTACTTTCTTCCAATTCGCTGCCAACCACCCAATCTTGCGTACCGTTGGTAAAGCTGACCATCACTGGATTTTGATTGAGGTTAGTCACTTGTTCGTAACCGATATAAATCGAGCGATTTCCCACAGTAACGCTAGGACCTCCTCTGGCAGCTACCTCAGATTCATTACTTAAATCTATGTCATCATTGTAACCGCCTAACTTAGCAGAGTCCGATACGGCGGTGGCAATATCATTATCCGAAATCGTTAGAGAGGTGGTATCCTGACTTCCCAAATTCGCATTACCGCATTGGTTAGCGTTAGCTGTAAGGTTTCGTTTCCTTCTGCATCGCTATCGTCGCTAATGGGAATTTCAATGGTTTTACTAGTTTCCCCAGCCGCAAAGGTTAAAGTTCCACTTTGGCTGGTGTAATCCGACCCAGCAGTTGCCGTATCGTCGCTAGTGGCGTAATGTACACTCACTTCACCATATCGCTACCACCAGTTCGGGTAACAGTAACCGTGGCATTGCCGCTATCTTCACTAACGCTATAGTTAGCAGTATCGAATGCTAAACTAGCTGGGTCTGGTGTCGGTGATGGGTCTGGTGTCGGTGATGGGTCTGGTGTCGGTGATGGGTCTGGTGTCGGTGATGGGTCTACGTTGCTGAGATTGACAAAATCATCACCATCAATAACCGAACTATCAATTCCTTTGAAAACCGCAAAATATTCACTACTTCCGCGACTGCGAATCACCGTATCTTCGCTGTATTCTCCTGTTCCTTGGGAAATTTCAATATCATCAGCGTCGATATTGCCAGCGATTTCGATACTATCCACACCATCGGTAAAATCATTAATGACATCTGCCTCTTCTACAGACATTCCCCCCAAATCTACACCAATAATAAAGCGATCGCTTCCCAAACCTCCTTGTAAAGTGTCTTTCCCTAAATCGCCGCTAAGGGTATCATCTCCTAAATTGCCAAAAATGCGATCGCTATCGCGACCACCGCGAATCAAATCGTTATTTTGACCGCCATAGATGTTATCTCGACCGCTGTTGCCGAAGAGTTGGTCGTTGCCTTGATTGCCGTAAATGAAATCGTTACCGTTACCGCCGGCAACAACGTCGTTATCTAAATCTCCGGTCATCACATCATTACCATCTCCCCCTAGCAGCCAGTCATCTTGCTGACCGCCTCGCAGAATATCTTCTCCTCCATTGCCGCTGAGGAGATCGTTTCCCTGGTTACCAAACAGATAGTCGTTGCCTCCCAAAGCCGCGACGATGTCGGAACCTCCCAAAGCCACAACCAAATCGTTCTGACCGTCGGTTGTGTAGGTATTGTCGTCTGGGTTTAATACGTGAATAGCGTCAAAATCCATATTTTTACCCCTTATGGATGTTTTGCAAGCAATACAATTGGTTGTCGGATTCTTACCGTTTGAGAAGTTCGCTGTAACGGTGGTTTCCTAGTTGCCAATAACTGCGATCGCGTATGTATATAGAAATAGAAAACTCCTGATGCTGGCTTCGGGTAGATGCGATATTTCTACCAAGCTTCTTTTGGGAATATCGTTGATTTTTTAATGAAAATTAACTCCCAAAACGCAAAATGCGATCGCAATTTATCAACCTATACAAGTTGTCCTTTCTTTCTCCGGAATCCCAAAATCACTTTTCTTAAAATTTCCCCAAATTCCCGTCTCATAAGGATTTACAACGAATGGTTTTTTCCTTCTCTGTTAAGAATAGATACAAAATTTCCGTAAAAATACGGATTTTTAAAGCCTTAGAAAAACAACGGATAAATTTTACGTAAAAACACGGAAATCCTGGCAGCGTTGTCTATATATAAAGAAAAAATATTCTATTTTTCGGAATAATTATCAGAAAAAAGAAAGAAAATATGCGATCGCATTTATTATTTTAAAAAAGAAAAAATAACAAGAAATCGATTTCAACATAGTGGACAGAAGAATGGCTGCATGGATTTTAAATTTATAAACTTTAGCGCTCGCTTTACCTACCAAATTAAAATAGACGTGCCACTACAAAATACATGCAAAATGATTGCCTATCGATCCAGCCAGCAGCTAGTATTTAATAGGACCAGCGTTTGATTTTCAAAAGCAATACATTCACTTTCGCTTTTAGGTAAAGGAATTTCGGGAACCACCCACTTAGCTAAAACGGGAGGTGTGGGTTGTTGTAGCGACGTCAAAGCCGTCTCGCTAGCCTCTTGGTATTGACGCAACCAGCGGTTTTTAGAAACGTATTCCGGGATAAACGCCACCCGGTCTATCAGCCAGAAATCAATATCGTAGGATTGAATAAAATTTTCCACCACAGCGCGATCGCGGCTATACTGGGCACGGATTAAATCTTCCGTACGTTGGCGAAATGGTTGGTAGTATCCCAAATGGTAGGGAATGGCATACTCGCTGGCAACCAACGTGGAACGACGTGCAAATGTAGGAATATTGTTGGCTTCCACGCTAACAGAAGCTACCAAGGTATCCTTCGGTGTTTGTTGGAGAAACTCGTATAATTTAGGATATCGTCCCACAATATATCCCGTCCAAGGAAAATTATCTAACGTTAGGGGATACAAAAGTAAATAACCAACCAAAAAAGCCACAATACTCAGCTGCCCCCCCCTTGCCAAAAATCGATTTTGCCGCTGGGAGAACCACTGCCAAATGCCATCTAACAGCAAAACCATAGCACATCCGGCTGCTAAGGAAATTGCCATGCGAAAACTATGCTGGGTGTAGCGACTGGGAAGGTGCAAGGCAAACAAAAGCATATGGGCAATCAAAAACATGCCCAAACCAGAAACCAGCAAGTGCGTTAGTGAGTGAACATTTTTCTGTACTTGATTCCCTAAAGGAAACCAATGGCGTAACTGCAAAAGCCAAGGCAGCAATAACCCCAAACACAGCAAAATTGGTTCTAACGACAAACGCAAACCACCGCGACCCACCATCCAAAACCGTCCCAAGTCATCATGGAAAAAGACTGTTCGCCCTTCGGGTTGGAATTCCGGCATAGTTTTTGCTGTTTCCAAAGACACAGTAGGGGCAAATTCCGACGTTGCGATCGCGTAGGGAAGCAAAATCAGAAACGAAACCCACAAGCCAACCCCGACCAACCTATAGCGATCGCGGGTGCCCAGCCAGCGAAATTCTAACTTGCGAAAGCCGAGCAACGAAAGCACCAACACCCCATCCGCAATAAAAACATACTGGGGATAAAATCCCCCCAAAACTGCGATCGCAGCTGCCATCAACCACAAATTCCGCCGCAGCCAGTAATACAAAAACACCAAAAACAAAGGATACACAAACGCCTTTGGCGTCGCCGACACCATACCATCCTGCAGCCAAAGACACTGATTCAGCAGCAACATCGACGCAAACCCAGCAAAGGGAACCGGCAAAATCTGCATGGATACCCCAAATCCGTATCCTGTTGCCAGCAACCCCAACACCAGCGGCAACAATTTGTGCAGCAATAGCGGCGAAATTCCCAGCCAACTTGCTCCTCGGTATAGCGTAGCGTATCCTTTGGGAGCAACCGATTGAAAATAATCGGCAATACGATCGTTGGGAAACAATTGCGGATCGACAAAACGCTGCATCCAGAACACATGCTGCCTGGCATCGTCTTGAACCACATACTCGCCGTCAAACGCCGCCTGCATCGCCAACAAAGCGTATACAGCCGCCAACGTGATGGTGAGGCTAAACCAAAAAATGCTGTGGGGATGCCAAAAACTGGCAACCGAACCGGTAAAAAATTTTCGTAGGCTGGGCATAGATGCTACCGCCATCTGGTACTGTGAAATGCTTGGGTCTGTCTTTATCGGTTTTATTGTCCCATCTTTAGACCGCGTAACCACCTACAAACAAAAAATCCCGTTATGCTATCCAAGTGGATTCACAAACAAAAATATTCCCAGAACTGGCTACCCCTGCTATGCGTTGTAGTCTTGGCAATCGGCATTTGCTTTCGCTTTGCCAACCTAGAGGATAAGGTATATTGGAGCGACGAAGCCTACAGTTCCTATCGCATTGCGGGATATGAAATGGCAGAGATGGTGGAGGAGTTATACGGCGGCGAACTGTTAACTGTAGACGATATTTTACAATTCCAACGTCTCAGTCCCGATCGCGGTTGGGATGATATGATGCATGTGATGAAAACAGAAGCTCCCCACCATCCCCCTTTATACTATGTGATGTCCCGTTGGTGGCAAGAATGGTTGGGGGATAGCGTTTGGTGGCAGCGGTGTTTTTCCGTGGTGGTGAGCTTATTTGCATTTCCTGCCATATATTGGCTGGCTTGGGAATTGTTTGGTTCGGCGGCGGCAGGATGGGTCGCGATCGCTTTATTGGCGGTTTCTCCTATTCATATTTTATACGCTCAAGAAGTGCGGGAGTATCCTTTATGGATTGTTACCACGATTTTATCCAGTGCAGCACTTTTGTACGCTCTGCGAAAGCAGACTATATGGGGATGGGGAATGTATAGTTTCTCCCTAGCTGCTTCCTTTTATTCCCATTTGTTTTCCGGTTTTGTGGTCATTGCCTACGGTCTTTACGTACTGGGTACGGAAGGTATACGTTCGATCGAATATTGGCTTTCTCCTTGGTTCAATTTCAAAATATCCCCAGAACAAGGCAGCAAAGCAAATAAAAATTTATTGGGATATTTTTTAGCAAGTGCGATCGCCACCGTATTGTTTTTACCCTGGTTGTTTGTCTTTTTAGAAAGACAACTACAAGTTAACAAAGGTTGGGCGTGGGTCATTAAAGAACTAACATTTCCCGTACTTTTCAAAAATTGGGCTACCAACTTCATACGGACCTTCTTTGACCTGGAACTCGCCTACGAAGACCCATTTAACGTTATGTTTCGCCCCGACAATCCCGTTGTATATCTTATCGTACCGTTGGGATTGCTGCTGGCGTATGCTAGTTATTATTTGGTTCGCCACACCTCTCGCGACACCTGGTTGCTGTTATTGTTCCTTGCTATTTCCACCACCCTCCCCATGGCAGGAACCGATGTTTTATCCGGAGGCAGGCGTTCGATTATTGCTCGCTACCAGTTTCCCGCCTACATCGCCATTCAACTGACCGTCACCTACTTGCTTGCTTCGCAAATTACCAATTTTGCTGCCAAATTGCGTACCCAACGCTTTTGGAAATTGGTAACGGTCTTTTTACTTTCGGGAGGCATTTTATCGGGAATTGCCATTGCCAAAGCCGAAACTTGGTGGACCAAATACAGTGATTTTCACAATATTTCCCTCGCTAAAGCCATCAATCAATTTGAAGGTGCTTTGGTATTAAGCGATAATCAAATTAACCGTGTCCTTTCTCTGAGCCACGCTCTCGATAAGGATGTACGTTTGAAATTGGTTGAAAGACCTTCCCGGGATTTCATGGAAGAAAACGGCATTCCCCAAGATATTTTACTAGATATTCCTCCCGGCGAAACCAATGTTTTGCTGTGGGAAACGATCCCTCCTTTTTCGCCATTGAGAACCGCCTACGAACAATACCGCAACTATTATTTTGAAGCGGTTTACCAAGAAGAAATCACCTTCAAACGCCGAACCCACCAATTGTGGAAACTGCCATCGATATTTTTAAAATAATATGAAATCCGGCTGTAGACTTATGGAGAAGAAATCTTTGTAAGTTCCCCTGACTAAGGAAGACCGCGACAGCCGGGGGTCTGAGAATTCAATCTATTCATACCAAATCCGCGACGCAAAACCCCAATTTTTCTGTAGGGGCAACCCCCTGTAGGGGATTCTTTTTTTAGGGTAGGCACAGGGGCGCTACCCCTACATTTTTTTGGGTCTACATAATACATCGGATTTGGTATCATATAAGAAAAGGAGGGAGAAATAGCATTATAGCCCCAAGGAAAATATGGTACACTTCTATCTCCCACGCTCAATAGGCTCCTATCCCCCCTCTCGCGAACGAACCACCAGATCGTCCAACGCAGCTTGCATATGCTGTCGAACTTGCTCGTAACAGGCATCCACGTATTTGCGATCGCGTGCGGCTTTTCTCCCAGAACGCTCAAAATCAATAGGAGAACAAACGCGGGTATAGATTTTTCTAGGCAGGGGAATATTGGGAGCTGCTCCCGCCGCCAATCCCCAAGGCAAACCCAAATAAATAGGAAATACGCGGGTAATGGGTGTACTGGCATCAATCAATCCTTGCTGTCGCAAAACCCCCATCAAATCCTTACAATCCGTCAAAACCATTAAAGTTTCGTGAGCGCCTAGGGATACCAAAGGAATAATAGGAACGTTCTCCCGCAGAGCCAATTTAATAAACCCCTTACGGCCGGCTAACTCAATACGATGGCGCTGGCTGTAAGGACGAAATACATCATCGATGCCCCCAGGATACACCAAAACCGGTGCCCCACGACGTAGGGCCGCTGCCGCAATTCTAGGTTCCGCCGGGAGTGCCCCCATTCTCGCTGCCGACGCTGCTGCATCTGGAGAGGTCAACACTTCCCGCTGCATCAAACCGTAGGCATTTCGTTGCACCCCAAAGCGGCGATACCAATCAACCAAAAACATGTGCATATCAGGGGCTGCCAAACCGCCGTTGTGGGAACCAACAAATAAAACGCTTCCCCGTTCGGGAATGTGATGCCAACCGTCGGTTTCTACGCGGAAGTATAAGTGATACAAAAATTCCCAAAAGGGGAGCATCGATTGAATCATTTCGGGATCGCGTTTGTCTAAGAGGGATTCTGGTTGGTAAGTTGAAAAAGTCATTTCTTGGTGGGTGAATTTGCTAGGGAAAGGGTCTGACGTCCCATTTTCCTAAGTTTTTAATAGCAGTGTAGCCGTTGGCGAATATCTGCCTCATCTAAATTGTACAAAACATCCAAAAAATGTACCGCCAGGCTCCCCGGTCCTGCTGCTTTCTCGGCTGCTATTTCTCCGGCAATCCCGGCAACGGCCATGGCGGTGGCAGCAGCAATCGGGGGAGGAGAGGTAACGCTCAGGCAGGCGGCAATAAAAGCGGAAGTGTTGCATCCCATGCCGGTGACTTTCGCCATTAAAGGATGACCGTTGGCAATGTGTAAAGTTTGGTGGCGATCGCAAATGGTATCGACAGCCCCGCTCACCACTACGGTACAATCGTACTGTTTGACCAAAATGCGAGCGGCTTCCTGGGCATTTTGAGAAGGTTGCGTTGCATCGACGCCTTTGGTGGTGCTTTCGTCGCTAACAAGGGCCGCAATTTCAGAAGCATTGCCGCGAACGACGGTAACTGGGTTACTTGCCAGCAGCCGGCGGGTTACCTGGGTCCGATAGGGGGTGGCACCAGCGCCCACCGGATCGAGTACGATGGGTTTGTGGCTATCTCTGGCTTGCTGCATAGCCAGGTCCATGGCTTCCACCCAGTCGGCACTTAAAGTACCAATATTCGCCACCAACGCCGAGGAAATGGTTACCATATCCCGCACTTCTCGCAAAGCATGGGCCATGACGGGAGAAGCTCCCAAAGCCAGCAAGGCATTGGCGGAAGAGTTCATGACCACCAAGTTGGTGATGTTGTGAATGAGGGGTTGGTTGTAGCGGATGGTTTTTAGGGTAGAAAATACCGACTGAGCGTCGAGTTGGGAGGTCATGGGCTTAAGATTTCTTAACGCTTGCGGTTCTAGTTTGCCATCCTACTATAAATCGGTAGTTCAAGAAGCCACTCGATCGCTGCTGGGACCATCTTTTGACTCTGGCGACCAGCTACTATCTTGCCACACCACGCGATCGCGTCCTTCCGATTTAGCGACGTACAGAGCTTGGTCTGCCTTAGCCACCAAGTTTTCTGGCGAAGACAAGGCATCGGGAACCATGGTAGCAACCCCCAAACTTAACGTCAGATTGCGTCCTACCGAATTGTCGGATGGCGAGAAGTCCAAAGCTCGTACCCGCACTCTAATTTCTTCGGCTATTCTCATAGCAGCGGCACTATCGGTATGGGGCAAAATAATAGCAAATTCTTCGCCACCGTAACGCGCTACCATCTCCGTAGACCGTTTCACCGACCGTTCCATAGCATCGGCTACTTGTTTCAAGGCTTCGTCGCCGGCTTGATGTCCAAAGGTATCGTTGTACTCTTTAAATTGGTCCAAATCGCACAAAATTAAGGAAAGGGGAGCATTTCTCTGACAGAGGGTTTGCCACTGCTGGTACAGATACTCGTCGAAATAGCGGCGATTGGCCACCCCAGTAAGTCCATCTACAATGGCGAGGTGGTGAAGTTCCTGGTTGGCAGCTTGCAGTTGCTGGTATAGTTGCGCCTGATGAATGGCGATCGCGGTTTGATTGGCGAGAATGGAAAGCAGTTGAATTTCCGACTCCTGCCAGTGGCGGGATTGGTGGCATTGGTGGACGAAAATCAATCCCCACAGGTGGTCTTCGTGGATAATTGGCAAAATCAAATTGGCTTTGACTTGGAACTGTTCCAAAAACTCAATGTGGCAAGGGGAGAAATGGGAGTCGTAAATATTGTCCACCGCCAAAATTTTCCCTTGCTTGTAGGCAGAAACATATTTTTCCCGGAAACAGTTGTCGTTAATAATCATTCCTAGTAGGGATGGGACATTTTCGGCAGTAGACTCAACCACCACTTTTCCCCGATAGTCTGGTTGGAAGCGATAGACCATCACCCGGTCGGCTTGCAAAAACTCCCGCACTTGGGTAACGGTAGCGTTGAGAATATCTTTCAAGTTCAGGGACTGGTGGATTTTCTGGGTCATTTGCGCCACCAGCTGTTCCCGCTTAAATTGTTGCTTCCAAGAAGCTTCCAATTCTTGATATTTGCGCAGTTGTTCTTGCAGTTTTTGGTTTTTGCGGTACAGCAAGCGTACCTGATGCTGGACAATGGGGTCGCAGTGAAAAGGAAGGTGGCCGTTGGCTAGGTAATTTGGGGAGGTTTGTGGCGTCGAACTGCTGCTGTCAAATTCGATCTCCATTTCGCCGGGGGAAGTGGCAAAGGGAGCAAGGGTTCCCTGCCAGTTGTTATCTACAAACAGGTGTCTTTGCAGCAAGGAAGCAGCTGCCTCCCGATTCATGGGTTTCCCAAACAAGTATCCTTGCACGAAGTCGCATTGCAGCGATCGCAGCAGTTCCATTTGTTCGGGGGTTTCCACGCCTTCTGCCAATACCCGCATGTTGAGTCCTTGACCCAAGGCAATAATGGTTTTCGCGATCGCCACATCTGTAGAATCGCTCATCAAATCCCGGACAAAGCAGCGGTCAATTTTGAGAGTATCCACGGGAAAGTTTTTGATGGCATTGAGGGAAGAATACCCGGTTCCAAAATCGTCAATGGAAATTCGGATGCCGGCTTGCTGCAGCTGCTGTAAAATCTGAATGGTAAAGGGAACATCCCGAACGGCGGTGCTTTCGGTGATTTCAATTTCCAGATATTTCGGGTCCATCTGGGTTTGCGCCAGGATGTCTAAAATATTGTCTACCAAATCCGGACGCTGGAACTGTCTGGCGGACAAATTCACGGCAATAGGAACTGGTGCTACACCTTGAGCAAGCCATTCCTGATGTTGCTGGCAAGCGGTATGCAATACCCACTCGCCGATTTGACAAATCAAACCGGTTTCTTCAGCAACGGGAATAAATTCTTTGGGAGAAATCAATCCCCGTCGAGGATGTTGCCAGCGAATTAATGCTTCCAGACCGGAAATTTCGCCGGTTTTCAAGTCGATTTGCGGTTGGTAGTACAGGAGAAATTCTTCGCGCGCGATCGCTTGACGCAGTTCTGCCTCAAGCAGCAGCTGTTTTTGTTGTTCTTCGTTGGCATAGCTACCCTCGATAGCAAAGAGGTGTTTGCCATTACCGTTGACCTGAGTCTTCGTATTCTCCATGTCTAAAAACTGCCCGATTTGGGATTGTTCTCCTTGGGCGATCGCGGTAGAGATGCGATTGATAATCGTTTGTAAAAATTGCAGTTGGTGTTGGGAGAAAAAGTAGGTTTGGCTGTGGTGAACGAACAAAATGCCCCACAAATTTTTTTGCTGCCAAATGGGGACCGTTAGGGAGGTTTGAACCTGATACTCTAGTAGCAGTTGCAAGCGATCGGGGTCCACAGAAGCGCGATACATGGTATCCCTGGTCACTTGGCTGCATTCGTGGGATTGGTGGATCCCCTCAGCAATGGACTCTACCCCCAACATAGTTTTCTGCTGGGCATCTACATCTACAATTTCCCACTGACAGCCTTGCTTTGGCGCGGAACGGACCTGTTGGGGAAGCAACGCCGTTGGTAAATTCTGACCCAATAAAGAGGGTAATCGTTCTTGCTGGCAAGCCTCCGCTATTACTTTACTGCAGCGATCTTTTGGCAGGCGGTAAATAAAAACTCGATCGACACCCAAATAAGCAGCCGCTTCTCGCACGGTTCCCTCTAGAATGTCGGATAAATTAGGCATGGATGGCAAGCGATCGCCCGCGTTATGGCACGAATGACTTCCTTGGAATGCGTTCATGGCACTCTTTTTGGCTTGATGGTTGGCAAAACTGGCCGTAGTGTTTTTCATGGAAACTCCTTATCCGCCGCTCAAACAATCCTTTCCAATGCACCCTACTTGTGTATGTTTTTTCCCAACTTTCCCACCTTACCCACAACCATCGGATGGTTGTCTTGGTGGTTTGGTTTGGTTGTCTACGCTTTTTTCTTCTAAATCAAAAACAAATGAGGAACCGGACGGTATAACGACGCGATTATCAAAACAAAATGGCGTGAAAATCTGGATTTTAGGCAACACTTGCCAGCCAACATCGATAGATTTTTTTTTCAATTTGCTTTGATTTACCTTCTATTTTAGATCTTGACATTTTTTGTGCAAAATATAACGAAATACCGCAGAGAATTTACAAAAATTAAAAAAATTACAGGTCGTAAAGTTTTGCAGTCAAAATCTTTTCTAATTGCTTAGTGGCAACGTTTTATTTCACCTTTTGGGCATGTAACTGGCAAGAGTTGAACAAACCATATAACAAACTAACATATTTCCAATATATTGTCGGCAAACATGCCGTCTGCAATAAGGATTTTTAGCAATTTCCCATCTTCAAGCAACATAAGAAAAAGCGATCGCTGTTTGCGTTCAATCAGCTTGCCAAGTACCGTGAAATCCTATGGGAATGACCCGAGGCAACTGCAAACGACAAACGGGATGGCCATCAAAGCGATTCGCATCCAAAATCCACAGTTCGCTGGTATGGCAACTGCTGCGGTAAACCACCACCAGCAACCACATTTGCTCCTCTCGATCGCGGTCGGGAATACAAATAGGTTCGCTGGCATAATCCCCCGCCGGCAGTG
Organism: Geitlerinema sp. PCC 9228; assembly: GCF_001870905.1. Taxonomy (NCBI): domain Bacteria; kingdom Bacillati; phylum Cyanobacteriota; class Cyanophyceae; order Geitlerinematales; family Geitlerinemataceae; genus Geitlerinema; species Geitlerinema sp. PCC 9228. The sequence continues at coordinate 30,065 of NZ_LNDC01000045.1, read as the reverse complement.
CCACAGTAACCGATTTTCCTTCCCCACGGTCTACCCGCGCGATCGCGCCACCCACCAATTCCTTACCCAAATCCTCCTCATTACGCAAAACCGATAAATACGTAAACCGCCACGGCTGACTCACTTGGGAAGACACCACGCAAGGAAACTCACAAGTGCGATCGTACAGGGGCGTTAGTTCAATCACTTTACCTTTTTGAACAGACAAACGTAGCTGCCAGAGATTGCCCCGCGCCTTGGTTTTGGGATTTCCCGTCGCCACCTCCTGCAGGTAACGATTGGTTTGGAAATCTTCATAACGAACCATATCCAAAACAATATTGCCCCCTTCATCCTCGCAACCGTTGCCAAAATGCCACTGATACCAAGGTTCCGCCTGCAAGCGACAAGTTTCCTGTAACGTTTCCCGGTCAACCACCAAAATCTCCGTTCCCAAAGACGGTTGCCAGCTCATCGCTTGAGAAAACGTCATGAATTTTAGTAAAACCGGCAAAACTTTCAAGCGTACAGGTGGTATACAAAACACCAAATACCGACCTGCCAAAACAAAATCATGAATCAACGACATCCCACTCAAAGGAATAGCATTTTGCTTGACAATTTTGCCCATTGCATTGCAACGATAGAGGTTGAGAGAAGGCTGCCTGCCAAACACAACACCAAAATTGTAAATCTCTCCCGTTTGGGGGTCGCGTTTGGGATGGGCAGAAAACGGCGCTTCCGCTGCCAAACCGTCCAAATCGTCCGTTCCGCGCGTTTCTAAGGTTTGCGGGTCCAAAGCATGGGGATGACCCCCCTCCCACAACGCCAACACCTTATCCGGCAGCGCCAGAACCGAGGTATTGGCAACATTTTTCACGGGATAGCGCCAGCGATTCCACCAACTTCCCGGAGGCAGCATGCCATAACCACCGTACAAGAGGGTTTCCGCTTGTTCCTCGTGGCGATAGCCGGCAGTTTGTACAAAGCGATAGGTTCCGATGGCTTTGTCGGAGGTAAAACGAACTCCCAATACAGCCCCATCACCGTCAAACCAATGACCAACGCGGCGTTTTCCCCGCTGCAAGCGCGCTGGTCCGTTGCGGTATAGAGAACCACGAATTCCTGGGGGAATCGAACCCGACAGTACGGTGAGTTCGGTGGGGGGGAATTCTACCCCTGGCGGCAGAACCGCTCTTGCCCAAGCAGTTTGGTTGGTGTTTGAGGTTGGCATAAGGCAGGCTCGAAGTTCGCAGATTCCTTCTCTATTGTACGCCTGAAAGCCTGCTATCGGAAATCCAAATTTTTTGTAGGGACAATTCGCAAAGCGCCTCAACCAGGGAAATTGGGGGACTTTAGAAAATAAATTATTGTTTTTTTAGATTTTTTATCTTTGGTTCGGATAAGTGGAATATGGTTGGCCAATGCTCCGATTGCCTGATTTGGAAAAATTGACCGCTCGCAATTGCTTCTCCATCGCTATGACAACATATGACTGCTTCGATCGCTATTCGTTTTTTTTGCAGATAAGAAGCGATCGCATGAAACTCTCCTTTCAACTGCAATCGCAGCAAAAATTTTCGTTTTTAAACTTTCTTTAACTTTTAGATGGTATGGTTCTATAAAGATAAAGCCCAACAAGAAAATCTTTCTGATTGGCTGCATTTTAGGAACGCATCTCACACTGGAGAATTTTAGGAAACAAAAGCAAACTGAAAGAAAATCCTCTAGAAAAAATGGAAACAATCTACAAGTTCAAAGAGGAGAAAACTTATGGTTCCCTCAAAAACTCCCAAAACCGTACGAAAACATTTTTGTTATTTTGCAAGTTTCGTTAGAACTGCTTGTGGCAATGAAGGTTACGAAAATAATGGTAGATTTAAGCGATCGCATCGAAAAAACACCGCGCAGAATTCCCCTACGTTACGCCCTCATAATTCCCTTTCTCCTACAAATTACCATAGCCGTCGGTTTAACGGGATACTTTTCCCTACGCAACGGGCAACAAGCCGTCAACGACCTAGCCCAAAAACTGCGATCGGAAGTTAGCCAACAAGTAGCCCACCTGCTAGATCATTATTTAGGATTGCCCCATCGCCTCAACCAAGTCAACGCCAAAGCCCTGCAAGCAGAAATTATCCAACAGAATAACTTCTCCAAAATCTCCCACCATTTCTGGCAGCAGATGCAAGTTTTCAACGTCGGCTATATCAGCTACAGCAATCCCCAAGGCAGATTTGTCGGCGTCGGCAGAATGCCCAACGGCGAATTTGCCATCGACTCCCTACCCTCCCCAGCAACCAGCAAAGTCTTTTTCTACAGCGTAGATAGCCAAGGCAACCGCAGCGAGGAACCTTGGGGCATCAAAGAAAACTACCAACCCACCGAAGATACCTGGTATACCGATGCCGTCGCCACCGGCAAACCCCGTTGGAGTCAAATTTATCGGTGGCAGGAATGGTGGAACCAATACGACTCTTTTTTATCAATCTCTGCCAGCCGCCCGGTTTACGATAAAAAAGGAGAACTCATCGGCGTTCTCGGTATCGAACAACCCCTCAATTACATCAGCAATTTTTTAAGCCAATTAGACATTAGCGAAGTGGGGGATGTTTTTATTATCGAACGCAACGGGCGTTTGGTAGCCGCCGATAGCCAACAAGGGATTTCTAAACAAAGAAACGGCGAACTCAAACGCTTGCCAGCCAGTCAAAGCCAAAATCCTCGTATTCAGCAAACCGCAAAATATTTAAACCAAGAATTTCCCAATCTAAAAAATATTGATTCTCCCACCATGCTGAGTTTCCAGCCGGAAAGCGATCGCCAATTCGTACAAGTAACCCCCTGGCAAGACCAATACGGCTTGGATTGGCTGATTGTGGTTACCGTTCCCGAATCTGCCTTCATGGGGCAAATTAACAAAAATACCCGAACCACCATTATTTTATGCCTGACAGCCTTAGCCATTGCTTCAATTTTAGGAATTTGGACTTCCCGTTGGTTGAGCAAACCCATTTTACAACTTTCGCAAGCTAGTCGGGGATTGGCAAAAGGTTTCCTAGAACGGCGCGTTCCCATACGCGGTGTAGACGAAGTACGCATCTTAGCCGTATCCTTCAATGCCATGGCAGAACAGTTGCAAGAATCGTTTCGCGCCTTGGAAAATACCAACCAAGAATTAGAAGAACGAGTTGCTCAACGCACTTCAGAACTCACCCAAGCCAAAGCCGAAGCCGAAGCCGCCAACCAAGCCAAAAGCCAATTTCTTGCCAGCATGAGTCACGAACTGCGTACGCCCCTCAACGGCATTTTAGGCTACGCTCAAATTTTACAGCGATCGCAAGCTCTCACCCACTCGGATAAAGAAGGATTGCGCATTATCCAGGAATGCGGTTCCCACTTACTGATGTTAATCAACGACGTATTGGATTTATCTAAAATTGAAGCGCAAAAATTAGAACTAGCCCCCATAGATTTCCATTTGCCCTCGTTTCTCAGCGGCGTTGCCGAAATTTGTCGCCTCAAAGCCGAACAGAAAAATATCGATTTTATCTCGCAATTCGACGAAAATTTGCCAACAGGTATCCACGCCGACGAAAAACGCCTGCGCCAAGTATTAATCAACTTATTAAGTAATGCCGTAAAATTCACCGAAGAAGGCAACGTTATCTTTCGCGTCTTTTTGCTAGAAACCATCGACGCCGATACCAACCAATCGAAGGCGCGTTTGCGGTTTCAGGTAGAAGACACGGGAATTGGGATTTCTCCAGAACAAGCCAGCAAAATTTTCCAACCCTTCGAACAAACTGGAACTGCTATCAAAAAATCGGAAGGAACGGGATTGGGATTGGCAGTTAGCCAGAAAATTGTCGAAATGATGGACAGTCAAATTCAGGTTAGCAGCATTCCTGGAAAAGGCAGTACGTTTTGGCTGGATGTGGAAATTCCCATTGCCAGGGAATGGGCGCATTCTAGCAGCAAAACCTACAAAGGAACCATCGTGGGATACCAAGGAAAACGGCGTCAAGTTTTGGTGGTGGATGACAAATGGGAAAATCGTTCGGTGATTGTGAATTTACTTAGTCCTTTGGGATTTGACGTTGCAGAGGCGACGGATGGAGAAGAGGGATTTTTAACTGCAGAAGCGATCGCACCAGATTTAATTATTACCGATTTGGTTATGCCAGAAACCGATGGCGTATATTTCATTCGCAAAATTCGCGAACGTGACTCCCTACAAAATATCCCCATTTTGGTTTCTTCTGCCAGCGTTTTTGAAAGCGACCAATACAAAAGCCTCGAAGCTGGCGGCGATGACTTTCTACCCAAACCCATCCAAGCCCCAGAACTGCTACAAAAAGTGCAACAATTATTGGAAATTGAATGGCAGTACGAACAATCCCACTCAGAAAAAGAATCCCAAAAGGCAGAAGCCATTGTTGCTAATATGATCCCGCCGCCGATATCCGATGTGGAAGCTTTTTACAATCTAGCCATCAGGGGCAGCCTAAAAAAACTGCAAAAACAAGCAGAACAGTTGAAACAAACCGATGCCAAATTTGCCCCGTTTGCCCAGAAAGTATTGCAGTTGGCACAGGAGTTCAAGGAAAAAGAGTTAATTGCTTTTTTGCAAGCTTATCAATAATTTTCCCGATGGGGTCTTGACAATCGATGAAAAATCCTCTACAATAAGAACATCATCAGTGAAATTTACTGCCAGCGAAAAAGAAAAAAAGGAAAATTTTTTCCTGGAGGCTGGTGTTCGGGGAAGGCTTCGTTGGGACTCCTTCGCTCAAACATCTAGGCAGCGCGAAAATAATATTTTGTTCGTACAAATTATCCCATTTCTGAAAAACAATGATTTTCTAGGAGGGGCGCAACGCGTGAGGAGAAGCGCTTCGCGAAGTGCCTCTACGAAAATACCTCTACTATCTCTTGCATCCTATTCAGGAAATGGTATAACCTACAAAAGCCTTACCTCTTAAATCGGCAAAACCTTCCCCCGCAACCCTTTCGGCGCGGCAATGCCATAACGAGCGAGCAAAGTTGGTAAAATATCGTAAATCTGGGCATCTTCAATATACTGACCGCCTTTGGGATTTTGCGGGTCGTGAAATATAATAATACCATTTTGCGCGTGATTGGCATCGTCAGGACCGGTATCATTTTCCCACTGATAAAGGGAATCGCCGCCAATGGTTCCCAGCGATCGCCAAGCCATATCTTGAAAATAAACAATCAAATCCGGCGCAATTCCCCGAACCCGCTGGTAGAGTTCCTGTGGCGTATAGGCTTTCACCCCCAACGAATTCCCCCAAGGGTCGCAGAGGGATTCTAATTTGTCGATTAATTTTTGCCGTTCTTCGTGATAAGCTGTAACCGGAATGGTACCTTGGGGTTCCCTGCCTTCTACATTCAAAAAGATACGCCCGTAATAACCACCAGACCCCCAAGCTTTCGTACGCGACCAATCCACATCCGCTTTTTCCAGAGGAACTGGCGTATCGGGATTTTCCTTTAACGTTAAATAACCATTTTCAATCAACCATTGATTTAAGCAAAAGCCTCCCATCAGCGGTTGCGCCCCGTGGTCGGAAACCACCAGAACGGCTGTATCTTCATCGCAGCGGTCTAATAATTTACCAATGCAGCTATCCACGTGGCGGTAATAATCGTAAATGGCATTTTTATAAGGAGAATTGGGAATATGTAGGGGATGGCGATCGTCCATATGTTTCCAAAAAGCATGGTGAATGCGATCGACCCCCATTTCCACCAGCATTAACAAATCCGGCTGGTAACTTTCCACAAGATGCGATGCCATGGTAAACGACTGGTTGCAGAGGTGGTAAATATCCCGCAAAATGCGCCCTTTATCGTCGGAACGAAAATTGGGAACATCGAACATATATTTGTCTACCCAGGCGCGGATTTGGCTGCCGAGGCTGAGGGGATAGGTATATTGGCTGTCGGTGTTGGGTGTGAGAAAGCAAGAAACCAAAGCGCCGTTGACCAGTTGCGGTGGATAGGTTCCCGGAACTCCTAAAACCGCTACTTTCCAATCCGCTGCCCCCAGGATATCCCACAAGCGGGGAACTTTGACTGCATTGCTATTGGCGATCGCTAAATTTTGGTAACTGCGATCTACCCGATTGCGAAACCCGTAAATCCCCAACTCTCCTGGGTCGCGACCGCTGGTCATGCAACTCCAAGCGGGAACCGTAATCGCGGGAATGCAGCTTTCCAGCTTACCATAGCTTCCCTGTTCCATCAAACGGGAGAGATTCGGCAAATCCTCGCGAAATCGATGGAACACCAGGGAAGGTTCCGCGCAATCCAAACCAATAATTACCAGTCGGGGAAATTTACCCATAGATTCTGACAATTAACTAACTTTGCGATCGCGAGTTCCCCAGTGGCGGCGAAACAGGAGAACTGCGCCAACCACCACCGCCGCGAAACAAAGAATGTGAACCACATTAAACGGCGTTCCTGGGAAAAACCAAGAATCGGTTCGGAGAAACTCAATAAAAAACCGACCGCCGGGATACCAAATTAAATACAGTAGTAAGATATCCCCATCTTTGAGTTGCGCGCCAAACCGTCGGGAAATCCAAAAAATCAGGAAAAATCCCAGAAAATTCCACAACGATTCGTACAAAAACAAGGGATGGAAGCGGGTACTTTCGGGATATTCCGCTAAATTGTTATAGGGGGGAATGCGGTGGGATAGATCGATGCGCAATCCCCACGGTAAAGTGGTAGGAGGTCCATATAGTTCTTGATTGATGAAATTGCCCCAACGACCGATCGCTTGGGCAAGGGGTAATGCTAACGCGATCGCATCGAGATAAATTAACGTTGGCAGCCGATTGAGTCTGGTATACAACCACAGGGCAATGCCACCAAAAATAAACGCGCCAAAAATATGGATGCCGCCATCCCAAATTTGCAAAATTTCGATGGGATTTGACAAATAGCGACCAATGCCAGTTTCATCGCGTGGCGATTGAATAAAAACGTAGTACAGCCGCGCGCCAATAATCCCTGGAATTAAAATCCAAATCAACATATCCCAGAGATTTTCGCTATCTTCGCCACGTTTTTGAACCCTGACACTGGCAACATAAGCGCCAATTAAAATAGCGCTTACCATTAACAAACCATACCAGCGCAGGGCAAAGGGTCCAAACTCAAAAATTATCGGATCGACAGGTGGATACATGATGGGCTATCGTTCATTCTAAATATCCGAGGTCGCGCAGGCGACGGTAGACTTCCGGGTCGTCGTGATTGTCGGCGGTTCGGTCGCTGGCGGTTGCCGTGGCTGGGATTTCCCCGACAAACGATTGCAAGCGATCGCACAAAGATTCTACCGTTTCCGGGAAAATATCGTGCAAATTGGTTTTTTCCGCCGGGTCATCGGCAATATTGTACAGTTCTCGCCGTTTTAACCCATCTTCGCCGTTGGCTAGCAGTTTGTATTTCCCCTGCCAAATAGCGCGGGTGGTAACATCGTAACCGCGATCGCAAACCAAATGCGGCTGTCGCTTCAACAGCAAATTCACGGCATTTTGCGGCGGAACTGCTTCTGCAAACACGGCATCCCCTTCCGAATTCGTCGCCGAAGCCAAATTCAACGCCTCTTCATACTCGTTTGCCAAACCAGCCGCTGTCAATACCGTATGGAACAAACGGCGGGTAGACACTACGTCATACCGTTTGCCCACAGCAAAATCTCCTCTAGGGTCGTGGATAATTAACGGTACCCGCGCCAATTCATTGTACAAAGCATTGGTATGACCCACCAACTGCTTTTCCCCTAAATGTTCGCCGTGGTCGGAACAAACCACCACCATGGTTTTGTCTAGCCTACCGCTATCCCGCAAAGTTTTTAAAAACCGTCCCACCTGTTCGTCTTGCGCCGCTACTTCCGCATTGTACATGCCATCAAGGGTTGCTTTGCGGCGATCGTCCAGCGGGTCAGCCAAAGGCGCTAGCCATCCATACACGTCGCTGTTAAACTGGCGCAAATACCGCTGTGCTTCTTTATCTTGTAACACGTGGGGAGCAAATTTTTCCACATATTGGCGCGGCGGATGGTAGGGCATGTGGGTTCCCATTAAATTAATAAAAGTAAAAATGGGGCGTTCTTCGCCAATTCCCCGTCGTTCTACTAACAAACGCGCTGCATCGGCGAGGGATTTTTTGGTGTTGCCTTTAAAACTTAGTGCTGTTTGCCACAATGGAACCATAATCGGTGTAAACGAAAGCGCTAACATGGTTTCCGATCGCGCAAAGGTATCTTGGACTTTGTTTAACGTACCGGCAAGCAACCGTTTGAATCCCTGGCGGTAGCGATCGATAAAGTTAGAACCTACGCCGGCTTGGTTGGGATGTGAGGTTAGCCAACCGCTGTAGTTGAGGAAGCTATAAAATCCCCGCCGCAAGCCGTTGTTGATGACACCGACGAGGGGATTGTTACAAAAAGCGGCTGTGTAGTAGCCCCCAGATTGCAGTCTTTCGGCTAGGGTGGGTAAGGTTTCTGGCAGAACTGAGTAAGATTGTACGGTGTTGTGGAGGGAAGGGTAAACGCCGGTAAACATGGAAGCGTGGGAAGGAATGGTCCACTGCGCTGGCGCTACGGCGTTTTGAAATTGCGTTCCTTGGCTGGCAAGTTTGTCGAGTTCGGGGGAGGTTTCTAGGGGATAGCCGTAGCAGGAAAGGCGATCGAACCGTTGGGTATCGAGGACCAAAAATACGATGTCAAGGTTATTCATGGATTGTCCGGATTGCAAGGGTTGGCTATGGTGAAAATGGTTGCTTCTTTTTACGGTACCCTATTCGTTCCGCGATCGCCTAGAAGAATTTTATCGATGGGCTGGATTTCCCTCGAAAAAAGCGATCGCGCTTGCCTCGAAAATTTAGAAATGATATAGTATGAGCTAACTACCGTCATTAAATTAGGAGAATAGGGATGCAAAATCAATCTTGGAAACCTCTCAATTCCAAAGATGTTATTTCAATTACAGATAGCCGCAATCCCCTTAGACGATTACCTCCTCATATCACTTTCAAGAAAAATGAATTGATGAAAGCTTTATCCCAAAAATCATCTATAGCTCTTTATGGTAATGAGAAAATATCTATGAGTGAATGGACCGAAAAAGGGGTCAATTGTGAGTTTTTAGACCCGCAAACAGGCGTATGGCAAAAAGGAAAGGTAAGAATTAGTCTAGAATTTTGTCCTGACCAACCCCAACCCCAACCCACCGAATCTCAATCTTCGGAAGATTCTCTTGATGAATTTCGCAACCAAACATCCAGGTAAGTCCATTTCCTTAAAGTTTTTCCAGAGAAAATGGGGATATTTTTGTAGGGGCGCTTCGCGCAACGATCTATCAGGTTAATGGAAAAATTCTATCTAGACAATTGCTGTTTTTCAGAAATTGTACGCTCGCGTGATACCCACCGACCAGAGTTCTATAGCGATCGCAAATGAAATCAACCGTTGAAAATAGCCATTGTATTGCCTACAATTTCGATCTAAACGCGCTATGATTATTTGATGTTGCTATTCTTTTTTTCTGCAATGAAGAAGCTCGCCATGAAACCTGCTAGCATCGCGATCGCTGGTGCCAAACACATTAGCATTCCCAATCTTCCCCGCCATTCCCAAAACATTTTTTTTAAGTCTCTTTACTGGCCTTTAGACCGAATTTGGTCGCCCTTTCAAAATTTGGCAACCTGGCGATTCCCCATTTCCCAGGAATGTGATTTGCTGCATGCCTTTAATGCCATTCCAGTAACCAATAAACCTTTCTTAGTCACCATCAGCGTTCCCCCCTTTGTATATAAAAGTAAAAGAACCAGAGGTGCTGAAGCATTGTTCTTTCGCTTTTTGCGATCGCAACTAACGGCTGGCAACTGCAAAAAAATTATTTTTCAATCTGATTATGCCAAACAACGCTACTTAAATGCCATTCAAAATGAAAAACACCGGAAAATTGTTCTGGAAAAAGAAACCATCGTCCATCCCAATTTTATCCAAAGAACCTCGGAACCCAAAGCACTGCAAAATAAAGATCGGGTAAACTTGATATTTGTGGGAGGTCATTTTGCTCGTAAAGGTGGCGTTGTTGCCGTACGAGTTGCGAAAAAAGCACTGGAAAAGAATTTACCTATTTCTGTTCGTATTATATCGGATTTAAAATTGGGAGCGGGCGTCCCAACTGATTTTCCCAATAAAGAACAATATCGTCCGGATTTAGAACTGTTGGATTTACCTAATGTGGAATTTTACGGTCGCTTGCCCAACGATCGAGTATTGGAGATGATGGCGAATAGTGACTTTCAAATTATGCCTAGTTTGCACGATGAATATGGCTATAGTATAGCAGAAGGATTTTCCACCGCCACACCAGCGATCGCTACCAACATTTGTGCGTTACCAGAGTTGGTTCGAGACAACCAAAACGGATACATAATTTCATTAGGCAAAAAAGAAAATCGCTTGTGGTCGGGGTGGGGAAATTGGAAAAGATTGGGTAGCGATCGCCACTGGGAATTGGTCGATCGTGCCTATAACTATCTGGCAGAAGAAATTTTTACCAGACTACAACTATTTTTAGAACGCAGCGATCGCCAAGAACATTACGAAATGTTAAGCCAAGGTGCCTTGCATCGATTTCAAATAGCGCACGAATCGCGAAAAATGAGTGAAATACTCGATCGGATGTATGGGGAAGCCTTAGAAAATTAAATTCAACTGGAAAACCAAACGTAAATTAATGCCAACCAAAATCCCTTCCTAAATATTCGTATAGTTTTTCATTGTACGGACGAAAATAGTCCATCAGTTTTTCCCGAAGTTGTGGGTCGATGGAAGAGTAGCTTTGCTTGTATTTAGAATATTGTTCGGGATACCACTCAGGTAAATCTAAAAATTGCCAAATTTCCTTCAGAACAGATTGTGGATCGACAAAAAAATCTTCGCTTTTAAAAATTAAAAATTGTTCCCGCGGGAAAAGATCGAACCAACGCTGCAACTGTTCCTGATATTTGCCGCGTTCCAAATAAGATTTGCGATCGCGAACTTCGCTTTCATAAGTAGGATCGGAAAGCATCTTTTCCAGTTCTCCTCGCAAGCGTTCTGGTTCGGCATTCACCGCTTCTTCAAAGGAAGGAAGGGGTTCTCGCTTATTGCGGACTTCATGGTTGTAATGAGCGTAAGCGCGATCGGACGGATTTCTTAGCAATACAATAAATTTGGTATCGGGAAATAATTCCTTAATCCGTGCTGGAGCATGGGGATGAAAAAGATAGTCAGGCGTTGCTTCTCCAGTAATTTGTTTTGAACCAAGTTTGTCTAACTTCGGCAAGGGAAACTCGCTAAAATAAAAATACTTGCCTTTGCGATATTTGGGGCGATCGAAAAAATGGAGTTCTTTTTGGACGGCAGGTACAATGGTAGGGTGACGCCTCATGTATACGCTTAAAATAGAGGTTCCCCCTTTTTGGGTACCAATAATCATAAACTTAGGTTTTAACCGCAAAGGGATGGTTATTCCACGATAATATCGCCTTAACTTCAACCAAGCTTCCCTCATCATCTTGCGATTCCAACAACAGCAAGCAATATTTTATCAAAATCATTTGTAATTAATTGTGAATATTTGATAAATCCCCCAAAACATTTAAGACGATCTTTTGAGCAAGGCTTGAAGATTTGTTTTGATATTGTGCTTGGTACTTGTCCAAATTTGCTGCCAAAACGGAACCTTCACTGGTTCTGGTTTGGGTTCGTACATGTAGCGATAGTACTCCCAAATTTCCTGGTAGGCATCTTTCGGTCTTCTACCCGCCCAGTGTAAATATTTCAAGCGCCGATTGCCATCGTAAAGAACCCCCGGTTCTACCTGCTGGAAATGGGAAGAACCTGCCCAACTACCAGCATTGCAACCAGGAACTCTGACTAAATTTAAACGTTTGGAGGTACATTTCAGAACCATATAATTTAAAAGAGGTTGGTCCACAATTCTATTAGTAAAATCAAAATACTCTCGATGGTTGCTACATTCTTGTAAAATTTCATCCATGCGAGACTCGGAGATTATATTTTTTCTGGATGCAAACAATCCACTGTTAAAAACATATTGCAAATCGCTATCTGTAAAAATTTCTTTTTCTCGTACTACGGGATTAAAAATATTTTTCAATCCGCCTTTATGTTGGAAATCGCAGCAGAGGAATTCATATTCTGACAAATAGTCTAAAATATCGGCAACTTTTTCAAAAACAACGATATCGGTATCTATATAGAGAAATTCATCTAACGGTCCCAACCAAAAATTAAACTTGCGTAGCTTATTCAAACTGGATTTTCCCGAAAAAAAGCCTTCTGGAAACCAGGCTTTCATTTTTTGGGAGAGTTGTTGAATTTTATCTAAATTGGGAAACAATTCCACCCCTTTTGGCTGCAAGCTTGCTAGTAGCTCTTGGTATTGGTCGTCAAAGGGAACTAAGTAAACGGGAATTTCCCGGTCATACAGTCGAATGCTATTCAAAAGCGCGATCGCATTCTCTCGAACCCGGTTATTGCCTAAAATATAAATGCCGCGTTTCATAACCTCACGGAAGCAAATAAAAACTTATAGATATCCTGAAAGCCTTCTCCAACGCGAAATGCGAGCGAGATGTTAGCTTCTTTTGTGATACGCCGATATTATAACACGACCCTTCTATGCCTGCCACCAAACGTAGCATATCTTGGAATTCACCTTCAACCAAGCCAGACATATAAGAACTAAGCAACCTCATTCACAAAAAAAGGCGAACTGCCTCTCGCATTCGCCCCCTGGTCAACAAATAGATTGTCATGAAACTTTACAGGCCAACCATACTGTAGCGGTAGTTGCCCATTTCAACCAAGAAATTATGCCAAGGTTTCCGGGCAATAGCCCAGTCCCTTCACAAATTGATGCCGGAAGAGCTGAATTTCATCAAAATTAGGTTCGCCGTGGGATACAATTGCAACGTGATAGCGCCGCATTACCTGAGTGGGAGACTGTCCGCTTTCCAAACTCCACAGGGCCATGCGGATGCGAATATCCGGCTGGTAAGGAATACCTAGTTCGTTCATAAACGCCAGGAAATTGCCAGCCTGGTACGAATCCAGCGAATCCTTCACCTTGACGCGAACCACCCATCCATCAATTTGATGAATTACCGTCATAAATTCCGTGGGGAACTCAGGATGGGCACGGAGATGGTTTGCTACCCGTAGGGTTAGGCTCGTATTGGCGAGGTGATATATATAATCCATAGCTAATATGCTCTGGGATCGCTTTACTTATAGCATCGCCCATTTGCCCGCGACCTTACTAGGGGCAATCCCCCCGAAGTTACTTGGGGAATTCTACCCAAAACTTTCTTTTCGGGCCGCAAAAATGTAAAAATAATAGCTAGTATTTCTGCCCCCTATCCAGAAGTGTAACCGTGACTGAATCAGGACCTTCGTACAAAGACACCGTAAACCTCCCCAAAACCTCGTTTTCCATGCGGGCCAACTCCGCCAAGCGAGAGCCGGAAATCCAGCAGTTTTGGGAAGACAAGCAGATTTACCAGCGATTGTCCCAGAACAATCCGGGGGATATATTTGTTTTGCACGACGGTCCCCCCTATGCCAACGGCGCTTTACATATCGGTCACGCCCTCAACAAAATCCTCAAAGATATTATTAACCGCTACCAGCTGCTGCAAGGGCGTAAAGTTCGCTACATCCCCGGATGGGATTGTCATGGATTGCCCATTGAACTAAAAGTCCTGCAGCAAATGAAATCGTCGGAACGTTCCCAACTGACCCCCTTGACCCTGCGACAAAAAGCGCGGGATTTTGCCCTAAAAACTGTAGAAGAGCAAAAACAGGGCTTCCAACGCTACGGTGTGTGGGGCGATTGGGAAAATCCGTACCTAACCCTGAAGCCGGCTTACGAAGCCGCCCAAATCGGCGTTTTCGGTCAGATGGTTCTAAAGGGATACATCTATCGCGGCAAAAAACCAGTTCACTGGAGTCCTAGTTCCAAAACTGCTTTGGCAGAAGCCGAACTGGAATATCCCGACAACCACATTTCCCGCAGCATTTATGCCGCTTTTGCGGTTACCGAACTCAACGCCGAGGTCAAAGAACAGCTATCTCCATATTTACCCAATTTAGGGGTTGCCATCTGGACGACCACCCCCTGGACCATTCCTGGAAATTTGGCGGTCAGCGTCAACCCGGAACTCAAGTATGCCGTCGTCGAAGTCGGGGGGAGGAAAAACCAACAGTCCCAAGACACGGGCGGCAAAAGCTTTGGGGAAACTTCCCCATCAGAGTCCGACCAAAATGCCCCCCGTTCCAGTTCCGGGACTCTAAAATTTCAGTATTTAATTGTAGCTGCGGAACTAGTAGAACGCCTCAGCCAGGTCATGGGGCGGCAGCTAACGGTGAAAGAAACCCTCACAGGAAGGCAGTTAGAATATTGCAGCTACCAGCATCCTGTGTTTGAAAGAACCAGTCCCATTGTCATTGGTGGGGATTACGTAACCACCGAATCCGGAACTGGTTTGGTACACACAGCCCCCGGTCACGGTTTGGAAGACTTTCAGGTGGGGCAACGCTACGGTTTGCCTCTCCTATCGCCAGTAGACGAACATGGCAACTTTACCGAACAAGCGGGAGAGTTTGCCGGGACCAACGTTTTGGGAGATGGCAACCGCGGGGTCATCGATGCTTTGCAAGAACGAGGCGTTCTTTTACACGAAGAAGACTACAACCATAAATATCCCTACGACTGGCGCACCAAAAAACCCACCATTTTCCGCGCTACCGAACAGTGGTTTGCGTCGGTGGATGGCTTCCGGGAAGCCGTGTTGCAAGCCATCGAACAGGTCCAGTGGATTCCTGTCCAAGGGAAAAACCGCATTCAATCAATGGTGGCGGAACGGTCCGACTGGTGTATTTCCCGCCAGCGGAGTTGGGGGGTTCCCATTCCTGTATTTTACGACGAAGCAAGCGGCGAACCTCTGCTTACGGAAGAAACCATTGCCCACGTGCAAAATATTTTTGCCGAACGGGGATCCGATGCTTGGTGGGAACTGCCGGTGGAAGAACTGCTGCCGGAGTCTTACCGAAATAACGGACGCACTTACCGGAAGGGAACCGACACCATGGACGTATGGTTTGATTCCGGTTCTTCGTGGGCGGCTGTGGCAGCACAAAGAGAGGAATTAACTTATCCGGTGGATATGTATCTGGAAGGATCCGACCAGCACAGGGGTTGGTTTCAATCCAGTTTGCTGACCAGTGTTGCTAACAATGGCATTTCTCCTTATAAAACAGTGCTAACCCATGGGTTTGTTCTGGATGAAAAAGGACGCAAGATGAGCAAATCTTTGGGAAATGTTATCGACCCCCAGGTGGTTATTGCTGGTGGAAACAATCAAAAACAAGACCCGCCTTACGGTGCCGATGTGTTGCGCTTGTGGGTGTCTTCCGTTGACTATTCTTCGGATGTGCCGTTAGGGAAGAATATTCTGAAACAGCTGGCGGATGTGTATCGGAAAATTCGCAATACGGCGCGTTTTCTGTTGGGGAACTTGCACGATTTTGACCCCAGCCAGCATGCGGTAGCTTACGAGGAAATGCCGGAGTTGGACCGCTATATGCTGCATCGCATGAGCGAAGTGTTCGCAGAGGTGACCACGGCGTTTTCTAACTATCAGTTTTTCCGGTTTTTCCAGATGGTGCAGAATTTCTGCGTGGTGGATCTGTCGAATTTTTATTTGGATGTGGTGAAAGACCGGCTGTATATCAGTGCGGCGGATTCCTGGCGGCGGCGCAGCTGTCAGACGGTAATGGCGATCGCGGTGGAAAATTTAGCTCGTTCCATTGCCCCAGTGATGTGTCACATGGCGGAAGATATTTGGCAGAATTTGCCCTATCCCACCACAGCAGAATCGGTGTTTGAGTCGGGATGGGTATATACCGAACCCCACTGGAACCAGCCAGAACTGGCAGACCGCTGGCAAAAATTACGGCAAATTCGGATGGAAGTCAACAAAGTCCTGGAAACGGCACGCAGCGAGAAGAAAATTGGTGCTTCCTTAGATGCCAAAGCCTTGCTGTATGTGAGCGACCCGCAACTGTGTCAAGCGGTGGAAGAGTTACACCAAGTTGCCGCTACCTCACCACAACCGGAACCCAATCCCCAACCATCCCCAGCCAAAGTCAGCCAAGAGATGACCGTTGACGATGTGAAATTTCCTGAGACTTTCCCCAAATCCAGGGAAGAATGGGATGCATTTTTTGCGGCGCTGAATACTGCCTGGCAAGTTTGGTCGCCAGTGGTCACCAAAGGAGCAACTTTAGCGGCAGTGGTGCTGTCTGCGGGGATTGTGTTGAAAGTGACCGCTAGTATTTTAAATGCGATCGCGACAGTTCCCGGATTGCCAGCCATTTTCCAACTCATTGGCTTGGGATACAGCGGTGTATTTGTCGTCCGCAATCTTCTATTCTCGCGCGATCGCCAGGCATTGCAACAGAAAATCCAAACCACCAAACAGCAAATCGTCGGCGAACCCGCCACCACCGAAACCGCAACCTCCCTACCGCAACAGCCAGCCAAACCCCAAACCAACGGCGTTGACGAACTGCGCTATTTGTTCTTGGTTTCCCAGGTAGAAATGGTTTCCTCGCCAGAAGCCATTCAACAATTGGATTATCGCAGCGAAACCGACAAACTAGCCGTTGGCATTACCGAAGCCGACGGTCAAAAATGCGATCGCTGCTGGAACTATTCCACCCAAGTTGGCATTTCCCAAGAACATCCCACCATTTGCGAACGTTGCGTTGCGGCGTTGGATGGGAAATTCTAAAAGCCACTTTAGAGGTCGTTCGGCGCGGTATCTCCCTGGAAAATGCTGCCATCTGGCAAAATACTATCCGCCAAGGTAGCGCCATCGAGATTCGCACCTTCCAAATCCGCCATAAACAAATTGGCTTCTTGGAGTTTGGCGTTGGAAAAATTGCCATCTCGCAGTACCGTTTTCCGCATAGTAGCCGACTCAAAGCTAGCATGGGGCAAACTAGCACCTGTTAAATCCGCTTGGGTCAAATCGGCAAAATCGAAGCGTGTCGGCGCTGGCGGTTCCCGTTCGGTCAGTCTTCTACCGTAAACATCCGTCAGATTGGCATTGCGTAGGGAAGCATTGAGGAAAAAAGTCCCACTGATAGTAGCCTCAGTGAGGTTGCTGCTGCTAAAGTTGGCATTTCGCAAACTGGCAGCCGTTAAGTTAGCTTTGGTCAAATCCGCACCAGAAAAATCGGCATTGACCCCATTCACGCGGAGTAAATCGGCCTTGCGCAGGGTTGCATTTTGTAGTTGGGCACGGTATAGATTGGCCCCATCTAAATTTGCCGAGTCTAAATTGGCAAAACTCAGCTTGGCATCGCGCAAATCCGCAGCGTTTTTTAACACCGAATCCAAACGTTCCGCGTTAGCAACACCGGGAAAGCGATCGCGATCGTAAAAATTGCCGTTGCCAAAATTGGCTTTCTCCAAATCGGCATCGGTCAAATCGGCGTTGCGTAGGTCGGCACTGGCTAAATTAGTTTTCCGTAAGTTGGCTTGGCGTAAATTGGCGCGGCGCAAATCGGCACCCAAGAGGTTGGCATCTTCTAAGTCTACACCAGGCAAAGGGGCACCGCGGAGGTCGCAACCGGGACAAGTATTGTGAACCAACAACTGTCGCAGGTGTTCGGGATTGTAGGCTACCGCCGGCAAGGTACAACCCAAGGTAGCGGTTAAAGCAGCGATCGCAGCGATTTTGAACTTCATAGCAATCCCTCTTGTTCGATCTTTATACTGGAATAAAGGCACGTTGGAGTAAATAGGCAAACGCATGGTTTCCAATCCCGCTATATCGCAGGCAGTGGAAAAGCTAAACTATCGGGTCACCGTTGGCGACGTGGCTACGAAAGCCGGTTTAGATATTAATACCGCACAACGGGGATTGTTGGCTCTGGCTTCCGATGCCGGCGGTCACTTACAAGTAGCCGAGACGGGAGATGTCGTCTACCTGTTTCCCCAGAATTTTCGCACAATCCTGCGTAACAAATACCTACGCCTGCAACTACAAGAATGGTGGCAAAAGGTATGGAAGGTTTTATTTTATTTAATCCGTATTTCGTTTGGGATTATTCTGATTCTCTCGATTATCTTAATCGCGATCGCCATTACCATCATTATATTCGCCCTCAATTCCAGCAGCGACGATGACGGCGGTGGCGACAGCGATGGCGGTGGTGGCGGCTTTTTCTTCATGCCGTACTTCTGGTTTGGTCCCGATATGTTTTGGGTATTTTCCCCAGACTACGAAGAAAGACGCTACGAACGACAGCAACGTCGATCTAGCGGCGACACCAGCGACATGAACTTTTTAGAAGCGGTCTTTTCCTTCCTGTTTGGCGACGGCAATCCCAATGCCAATTTGGAAGAACGCCGCTGGCAAGATATTGCTACGGTCATTCGCAACAACAAAGGTGCAGTGGTCGCCGAACAAATTGCCCCCTATTTGGACGATTTGGGAACCCAATGGCAACGGGAAGACGAAGATTTCATGCTGCCGGTGTTAACCCGTTTTAACGGTACGCCTCACGTCAGTCCCGATGGTGGGATTGTGTATCATTTCCCCGATTTGCAAACCACAGCCGGTCAGCAACGCCAGCAATCCGTACCCGCTTACCTACGGGAGTTTTCCTGGCCTTTCAGCCAGGCGAGTTCCAGTCAGCTCACTTTAGCCGGTGGTTTGGGCGTGCTAAACTTTGTACTGGCGATTATTTTAGGGGTCTTGCTGCAAGATGGCACCATTGCCGCACAGATTGGCGGTTTGGTAGCCTTTGTCAACTCCATTTATTGGCTATTGTTGGGATACGGCACTGCCTACTTGGCGGTTCCATTGATTCGCTATTTCTGGCTGCAGCGACGCAACCAAAAAATTGAAGAGCGCAACCAAAAGCGCCAAGAACGCGCCACAGCTCTCAATCGCGCTACGCCAGAGGTACAGAACAAGCTGTCTTACGCACGCCAGTTTGCTGAAGAAACGGTCATCACCGAACAAGATTTGGCGTACACCACCGAAGACGATTTAATCCAGCAAGAACTGGACCAAGCCGAAAAAATCGATGCCGAATGGCGGCGGCGTTTGGAAGAAAGAACGGACAACAAATAGGGTGCCATCCCCACCGTCCCCCTTGACAAGGGGGACCACAGGGGGTATAATAACATGCTTTTGAATCGCGCCATCTACTCCGCTGGCAACAGATACAATCCCGATTCCCAATCGTTGCCGGGTAGCAATTCCTGACTGCTTTTCACCCCTTGCCGTTCGCACAATTTAGCAAACGCTAGCAGGCTGTCGAGTCTGGCAGCCAGTTCGCTGAGGGTATCGAGATATTCCGCCAAAGCCAGTTGCTGGTATTGCCAATGTTTGTCCAAATGCGGCTTGGTGCGACTCATTTGCATTTCTACTTCTGCATCTTGCTGTTTTTGCCAGGCTTTTTCCGGGGAAAGATCGCGATCGCGCTGAGAAATTCTCGCAATTCGTTGCACCCGTTCTTTGCTAATATGGTCTTGGAAGTAGGGAGTGGCAAAGCGATAGGCAGTATTGAGTTCGTCGCGATCGCTTTCTAAAAGTTTTTCTCCCCAATGCTGCGCGTTTTCCTGAAGCTGGGGAACCGTTTCAGCGAGAACCTCTCTAGCATCTGTAATATAGCCATGCCTCAACAAAAGTTGCGCTTCTGTAGCCGTCGCAGCCACCCAACCTTGCGTCGCCACATCCACCAGCATCAGCGTATTGGGTTCCAATTCACAAGGCGTTTGTAGCGCTTGATTTCCCAAAAAAAGACGAACCTCAGTAGCCGTATTAATCGCATCTTTCGGAGAATCGTCAGGAAATCGCTTCAGACTTTCCAATTCCGCTTGCAGTTTAGCAATTTTTTGAATCAAAAAAGCCTTGTGTAGTTCGGTAATCGCTTGGCTGAGGCGTTTTTGTTGTTCCCTACTATCTTCCACCAGCAAATACAGATAATTAAGCTGACCGGAAATTTTATCCAAACGGTCTTCAACACGCTGAAATCCCGCATCCATTGATTTTTGCAAATTGGCAACCGATTTTTGCACTTGATTGAGTTTGGAACCCATGTAGGCAAAACCGGCAACACTTACCCCCAACCCCAAAACGCTAGCGCCAGCCGCAATTTGACTGACACCAAGAATCGAGGAAGCTGTTTGCTGCAAGCCAGTCAATTGGTGGTCAATTCCCACCAATTTGTTGAAAGTCACAGCGTGACCAACACCGTTAACTACAAAATTCGCTGCACCAGTAATGGGAGCAAAAGGCAAGCCTGCCAATTGACTGGTCAATCCGGGAGCTTCTGCCAGGTGGCGAACAATTTGACCACCTTGAACTGTACCAGCAGCATGGCGAATTACGCTACCGTAGCGAACCAACTCTCCGCTGGCTAATCCTTGTACAATTCCAGAATCGGCGATTAGATTGGTTGGAATTAGCATTGTTTTTTCCTCTTTAGCGATTTTAGCGATAGAGATGGGGATTATTGTAGGCTTCTTTAGGAAGGCGTTGGGAAACTTTGGTGATTTTGTGGGAGTCAGGTTTATTCGCTAATCTTTTGAAAGCATTGTATCGCGACATCGCATTAGCATTCCTTTCAAACTCTATTTCACGTTTAGCTAGCTCAATTTCAACGACATACACATCATATTCAGAAACTTCTGAGTTTGGAGAGCAATCAAAGCTTTTATTCAGTTCTTTTTTAGTAAATTCCTCCTGAGTTCCTTGCCACAAAGCCATAATAATAGAAGTAGAAGATAAAATATGGACCATTTCGGAAGTTATTTTACCTTCAGAACGAAGATTTGGAATAATTTTTTTACTTCCTTCCGCATCTAAAATTAACAAAAAAATTGTTTTTTCTTGGGAACCTTGTGGTACTCTTTCTATTTCTAATGGGAAAGTTTTTATTTCCCTTTTGTCATTGGACTTTTTTTCTTTTTCTAACTTCAATATCCAAAGTACTAGTCCAATTGACATTAAAACAAAAGCTATTATCAATATTAATTTTATATCCATTTTTTTGATTCTATTTTTTGTATCTTTAACAATACTTTCAATTCCATCTTTTGCACCTTGTAAAATTGGATTTCCTACCAAATCATCCCACAAAGGGAATACAGGCATATGGGTATTCTTTTTGCCATATTCCATTGTTGAACGAAGCAATTGGTTGTATATCTTGCTAATATTGTCTACAACCCATCCATCTTCGATCCAACTATATAACTCTTTTTTTATCTGTTGGTAGCTATCTCCATAGCCAATTTCATCACACCACGAGCGAATGGCAACGTCTATATCTTGATTCTTTTCATCTTGAGCTAGTCTATCAAAAGCATCCCTAAATTTACTCATCTTCTATTTCTCCTATAATTCGATTGTGCAATTGAGTCCGAAGTTCGACAAGCAAATCTTTCTCCGCTTCAATTTGATGCCAACGGTTTTGTTCTTCTTCAAACTTCATTTCAATTACTTTCAGTTGTTCTTCTAGAAAACGATTCATTAAATCAAGAACTTGCTCAACAGCTTTCGTAAATTGTTCGCTGATTTCATCTAAGTATTGGATGATCCATTCAGATAGTTCATCCCAAAGTTGCTCTTGCGAGTTGAAAATTCCCTGCCGCCACTCATCAGAAATCGTTGTAAAATACGGAACTTTTAAAGCCTTGTATTCAAACGTGTCGTAAATAGGTTTGATATCATGTTTTTTAACCGGCCATGGAATAATAAACAAAAACCATTCTAGTTCGGTATATTCTATGGTTTCGCATCCCGTTTGTTCCTCTTTAACTTCGGTTTTTGATTGAATTTGTTTCTCCAAAGTAAAGAAATTCTCTGGAAGTTCGGGAGGATTGGATGAAAGAATGAGATTCAAATCCGCTTGAATTGCTTTTGATAATCCCAACTCGGGAAATTCTTCATTGACGGCGGCAACGACTTGTTCGGCTTGCTTCCTAGCAAATTCTTGCAAAATATTTTCTAAATCTGCGGCTTGAGCTTGGATGCTAAATTCCGCTACTTGAGATAAGGCTTTTTCCATGCCAGTATACAGCCGTATCAATCCTTCTTCTATTTTCTCTAGCTGCTGTATTTTGTCCGAATCTTCCAGTTTCGCACTAATGGTAAAATAACCCGATTCTTCATTGCCTTCATTGTCTTCATCTGTACTTTCTATTTCAAAATGTGTTAAACCGTCTTTGATTCGGTCAAACCCTCTCCCTATTTCTTCTGCAATATAAGGATGAACGACTTCTCTTAATCGATCCTGTAAATCATAAGGTGATGCTTGAGCGTACCAAGCTTCCTCAACAGGGATAATTAATTTAAAATTAATTTCGTCTCTAACAGTATCGACTATTCCCAGGAGCTTTTTAAAACCCTGCATTCCTTGGTTTTCAGCTTTGTCTATAGCTGCCTGGCGGCGCTGAACGTTATCGCTTCTTAAATCTTGTCTGATATCTGCAATTGATTCTTCAAACTTCTTTCGCAATCGTTCGAGATTCTTGTGTAAAGCTTGACGCTCTGCTTTTAATCGTTCTAATTGTGCTTCTACCTTTTCTTGGTTATCAATTTTCCGAGTTTTGGCAATGGTCTCAAGTTTTGCCACCAACACATCAAAATTCTTAAATACAGGATTTAACGCGGGTAGAATCACAAGTTGAGGAAACGACTGCTGAACGCGAAATCGCAATGTATCCCAAAGTTTTTGCGCTCCACTCCATTCTAGAGCGTAGTGAAGAACATGCCGCATCCTTTCATCACTGATAGATTCACCATCTTCTACATCATCTTCTAAGTCTCGAAACCACCGACGCCAATTTTTATCTCTCTTGGTATTTTCCTTGATGAGTTTTCCACAGTCGCGAAACATGGCTTGTAAAAATGCCAACCGCGTTTTTGGGTCAACTTCGGATTGAAGGTGACCACCTTGCGTTCCCCAAGCACATTGCGCGTAATAAATGAATAGAGAGCTTAATGGAATAACATCTGGCGTTTCTTGCAGGGATAGCACGGATTGAATTTCTTCTTTTAACCTTTGAATATCCTCTTCAATCGGTGGATTGTCTTCCGTTCTCAAATCGACGCGATTCAAAACAAAAATCATTGAGTCCGTACGACCATTTAAGGACTTGACCACATCCTTTAATTCTTGCAGCAAGCGTTGCCGGTGTTGTTCGTCAATTTGTCCGTAATCCAAAGCAACCAAACTGCAAGATTTTCCCACTTGGGGTTGAATCACGCGCAGATTCGCCGCATCTTGCACCGATTTTAGTCCTGGCAAATCAATGATTTCTACATCTACACTGGAGGGAAGATTCAGCAAAGAGCGATTGTCAGCCGGCAACAGGGGACCGTAAACGGTGATTTGCGGTGCCATACACCCCTGTTCTTGTTGCTGAAAATCAATATTGTGATAGGAGAGCATGACGTTTTTAACTCGGTCATAAGTCTCTCCATCATCGATTTCCGACCATTCTCCCGTTTCCCACTGAGCGCCTTCTGTCTCATCAATTGCCAAACGCGAGGTATCGGCAGCTTTCATTTTCAGGACACCACCGCTCATTTGTTGGTTTAACATGGGAGCTACCCGACGACCAACCAGAGCATTTACGAGAGTAGATTTGCCAGAGGAGGTGGTTCCAAAAGTTGCGATCGCAAGTGCTGGATTTTCCAATCTTTCCGTCGCTTCTTGGTATGCTTTCTGAAACGCCGCCACTTGAGCTTTTAAGTCTGGGTCGTCAAAAACATCTGGATAAGCATTCGCCAGCTCGACGCTTGCCTGACCTAGTTCGTGCAGTAAGTCCCGGAAATGACTTAAAACGCTCTCAACTGTAGGGGAAGATGCTATATCTACCATCGCTACCTGTAAATTTTTTAACCTGACTTTTCCATTTTTCCCTACTTAACGGAGATTTTAAACCAAATTGTCACAATTTTTTACTTACGGATAGAGTGAAACATATAAAAAAATTAAACAATACATAACCATACATACGGTCAATGAAACCAATTGAGCCGCAAATCCTAGGTTTTCCAGAAACTAGAGTGCCTTGAGGAGGATAAATCCTTACTTTCTGTCTAAATTGATACAAAATTCGGTTGCACAACCACAAATAAAATTGTAAAATGAGTCCTGCCCTAGCGATCGCGATCGCTTTCTATAGGTAGATTTGTCAGCGCGATCGCTTGTTGTTCGGTTTTTTCCAGCAACTTTCTATTCATTTGAGCTAATTGTTCGATTAGACATTGGCAAATTATATTCCATAGTTGCACTTGCGACCGTTCGATTTCCTCCCGCCAGTCATGGAATATCGTGTTAGCATAGGGAATTTTTGTAATTTGAATTTCTACAGTTTTATACATTAATTTGGTTTTGGATTTTTTAAAGAGGGTTCGAGTTTGGACAGTTCCTGCTAGCTCTTTTTTATTTTTCTTCGTGACCTCAACTGGATTGGGCAACACAAAAAAGGATTCTGAAAGTTTTGGGGTTTGAAAATCAAGAACAGAAATACAATCGTTCAACTCTATTGGCGGCATTTCGGATAAAAACCAATCGGGATGCCTATCTCTCAGTACATTTCTAATATTATCGGCTTGTTGGCGGACCAAACTTTGCAATACATTTTCCAGCTCGGTAGCTTGAGACTGTAAGCTAAATTCGGCTAATTTAGAGTAAGCCTTCCCCATGACAGCGTAAAGCCGTATCAATCCCTCTTCCACTTGTTCCATTTTTTGAATTTTTTTCCGATTTTGAAGTTTGGCTCCAATGGTAAAATGATTTGGTTTTTTATATTGTTTGAAATGCCCCAAACCTTCTTGTATTTGCTCGAAAGCTTTTGCTATTTCTGCTGCCATATACCACGGAAGAATATCTTGCAAACGCTCCTGTAACTCAGAAAATGGAACAAGAGCTAGTGTCTCCGTTTCCCATGCTTGCCCAACAGGAACCAGTAACTGAAAAATGAGTTCTTTCTTAACTGTGTTGGCAACATTGACCAATGGTTCTACTTCTGGCATTCCCTTGTTTTTCGCTTTTTCTATGGCAGCATGACGACGTTTAAGGTCGTTACTGGCTACATCCGAGCGAATTTCTGCTAGGGTTTGCATAAAATGATGGTGTCTTTCATTGAGCTTGTTCTCTAAAATTTCTTGTGTGGTTTTCCATCGAGGGAATTGTGCTTCTGTTTGTTCTTGGCTATCCATTTTTTTCTTTGCCACAATAGGTTTCATCTTACAAATCTAATACGAAATCTGCAAGTAGGGTAGGCAATGCCCACCCTACCACTGGCTTGTGTCGTTTTCCATCGAGGGAATTGTGCTTCTGTTTGTTCTTGGCTATCCATTTTTTTGTTTGCCACAATAGGCTTCATCTTACAAATTTAATACAAAATCTGCAAGTGAAGACCCGAAAAATCCCCCAATTCGGTCTCTATCTACAATGCGATCTTTATAAATCGGATTTGCTATGCGCTAGTTCGTTGCAGCAACTCATAGAAACTTGGAAATCTCCCTACTGCTGTGATGGTTCTCTGTTGGGAACGGTATCCTTAGTTTGCAGGCTTTGTTCGGCAATTTGGGCTTTTCCTAGTTCGGCTTTGGTTTGCTGCATCTTGGCTTAAGAATCTTCGGGGATTTGTGGGTTTAGTTGTTGGTTGAGATTGGCGATTTCTTGGCTCAAATTTATAGAATTTTTCTTTTTAAAAAATTATTTCAAAATGGGTAAAAAAATAAACGATTCCTTCGATGGCACAGATGTTTTACCGTAAAACTGACAAAGTGACGGTAACATATTGCGCATTTGTTGTACATCGGGATTGACACGAGACATAACGCGCAATCCTTGCAAGCTAGAAGTTAGAAAAGCTGCGATCGCTTCTCGGTCGAGTTCGGGAGAAATTTCTCCTTGCTGTTGGGAACGCAGCAAAGCTTTTTCAAAAGCTTGTTTGACTTGTGCGAAAGTCCGCGCGATTTGCTGTTGAATTTCTGGGTCGTGGGAAGCCAGTTCTACGGCGGAGTTGGTAATCAAGCAGCCGCGACGCTGTACGTCGGATACGGCTTGGTCTACAATTTCATCAAAGCGATCGCAAATAGCCTGTTTGGCAGCATCTGGCGCTTCCAATGGCTGAACAATGGTGGCGAGGACTTTTTCCTCGTACAAAGCCAACGCACTTTCAAACAGGGAACGCTTGCCACCAAAAGTATCGTACAAGCTGCCTCGGTTGATGCCCATATTTTTGAGCAAGTTTTCCATGGAAGTACCTTCGTAGCCATACCGCCAAAAGGTTTCCATGGCTTGTTCCAAGGCTGCTTGTTGGTCAAACTGCTTGCATCTGGCCATGGCTACTTGCTGGGCTTTCTATTGCCACGGTAACGATTTTGGAACAAATAGTCAAATTTCATCATATCCTAGATGGGGAGGTTTTTTAGCAACCAGCGATCGCAGGGACTGGAGTTGCGCTACACTCGGAAAGCAAGAAATGCGACGAAGTTAGGATAGCTCATTTTTTTATGAACGCTGCTGCAACGACAATTAAAGTTCTCAAACAACCAACTTCGACCGATTGGATCGACCAAGCGATCGCCAATATGGATACCATTTTACTCGATCGTTCCCACTGCGAGAAAAAAGCAGCGGGAAACGCCTTGCGACTCATCTGTCGCTATCCTTCCCACGAAAAATTGGTCCGCCAGCTAACAGCCTTGGCGCGGGAAGAACTAGAACACTTTGACATGGTCAACCAAATCCTCCAAGAAAGAGGGATTCCCTTGAAACCCCTACCACCCCCACCCTACGGCGAAACGCTAATATCAAACGTCCGTGGGGAAGAACCCAAAAGATGTTTGGATTTTCTGCTGGTTTCGGCGTTAATCGAAGCCAGGAGTCACGAAAGATTGGGATTGCTAGGCTATCATTGTCCGGATGAAAAGCTAGCAAAATTTTATCGGGGATTGATGGCATCGCAAGCGCGTCACTACCGCATATTTTGGTTGCTGGCTGTAGAAAGCTTTTCCCGGGAAGAAGTAGACCAACGCCTCGACGAGTTGGCAACGGTAGAAAGCGACATTTTATCTACGCTGCATCCCCAACCTCGGATTCACAGTTAGTTAGGCAAGGATTTTGCCAAAACTTGCTAGTTTGACAATTGATCCAACTCCTATTGGGTGCCTAGCATCATGGCCAAATCAGAATACGAAGGCTATACCAGCAAAAAAGCGACCGTTCGCTTGCGAGAAAAATTTGGTAGTGCCAGCGTTTATAACCAAAAGGCACAATCAATCCTAACAAAAGCTACGGGATATATTGGGAGTTACGATTTTACCTTAAATCCCTATCGGGGATGTCAGTATGGATGTAGCTACTGCTATGCAGCGGCTTTTAGTCCCAATCCCAGAATGCGTCGCGATTGGGGAAAGTGGGTGTTGGTGAAGGAAAATGCTGCCCAACAGTTAGACAAAGAACTAGCTAAGTGGTTTGAAAAATGTCCCGACACGCCGCCTAGTATCTACATGAGTTCGGTAACTGACCCGTACCAACCCATCGAAGCTAAGGATAAAATAACGCGACGGTTGCTGGAAGTGATGGTAGAATACCAACCTACTTTGGTAATTCAGACGCGCAGTCCCATGTTGGTGAGGGATTTGGATTTGTTGCAGCAGTTGGAACGGTTGCGGGTCAATATTAGCATTCCCACCGGTAGCGAGAAAGTACGCCGGGATTTTGAACCCCAAACACCCAGCATTGTGGCTAGGTTTCAAGCTGCGGAAAAGTTGCGCTACGGCATTGATATGTTGCGGGGATACGTTCCTAAGATTTCAATTACGGTGACGCCTGTGTTGCCGACGTTGCTTGAAGACGAACCAGCTTTTATGCGTCGTTTGCAAGTGGCGGATCGCGTGGTGGTGCAACAGTTTCATGCGAGTAAAAATCAATCTCTGGTGGCGGTAACTCGTAAGGAAGCTGAGGCGATCAAACGTCGGTATGCTTGGTGGTTCGATAAAGAAAATGAGTGCTATGAGGGGTTTAAGAAGCGATTATTTGATAGACTAGAAGGGATTGTAGATGATATTCAAGAAGGCAGGCAGGGGTTTGGTTATGAGTAATCTGGTGGTAAATTGGTGGCGATCGCTACAATTTAACTTAGCATTACGTCGGGGAAGCGATCGCCGCGCCGGAGAAATTTTAGGAAAAATATGGAATTCAGGTGCCAAGCTATCGCCGCTACAAAAAGTTTATCTCGAAAAACTGCAAGCACAGGAAACCATCCAGGCACAGAAACAAGAAATTCAAGCGCTCCAGCATCAATATACGCAACTTTCCCAAAAAATTCAAGATTATCAAGAACTCCTGGATTTTTTGCCACCAGGGATTCCCACCATCTTTCCTAACCAACAGTTTCTCCAACAGGTTCGCCAGGACTTGAACTTACAAGAAATTGACGAAGCTTTGGTTCAGTGTACGGGAGTGGATGAAGTTTTTAACAAATTCGATCGAAATTTAGCTCAATTTTGTAGAGATAAAGTAAATCAAATTAAAGAGCCAAAAAAAAAGAAGATTTTTTCGACAAATTACAATCGGCGCTATTAGATTTAAATAAATTAAAAAAGGTCAAGATCCCAATTACGATGGCGATGATGCAACCGTCTATACGTACTTAATTAGATATTTTCTCGAAAATGTCTATTGTAACTACATTGCTTGGTACTATATTTACCAAAACCAATTATTGCCGACCAATCTTACCATACTTGACATTGGTGCCGGTCCAGCAACAGTCGCTTTTGGTTTAGCTTTATTGATAGAAAGTAGCGTTTCATTTGGCACTCAAACCAGTCCGAATATATGCTATTTTTCGCTAGACAAACAAAAAATGTTTCAATTTCGAGGATTGCAATTTTGGCGGAAATATATAGAATCAAAACAATCGCCACCCAATGCCTATTTTCGTTTTGTTACGAAAGATATATTAAAACCTGACTTGGAAATTGAAAAACTACCCAAACAATTTTTTAACTTTATTGTTATTAGCCATTGTTTTTTCTCCGATTCAGATTCTCAAGTATATGCTAAGCATAATTATACCCGCATTATTCAAAATTGTCTCCAACCGGGTGGATATGTTTTGCTAATTGTACAAAATAAAAAGCTATTCAGAATCTACAACGAATCCCCCAGCGATGATATAGAGCAAGAAAAAGAAATTGTTAATAAGTTTTTGGGAGAGTTAGGATTGCAACTAGTCTGGTATAAATGTCTAAGTTCTACCGAGAGTCGGCAACCATTAGGGGGAAAGCGATTTCGACAATATGCAACGGATCGTTTAGCCGCACAGCAGTATATTAGTAAAGTAGCTCAAGAGTATCTTGGAATTCCTTATGATTATTCTTATGTTCTAGATGACTATATTATTTTGGCAAGTTACAATTAAGACCAAATCCGTACTACCAAGACCCGAAAAATTTCCTCACCTAAGACCTGCAGTCTTCTTCCCCATCTTCGGTACTCCTCGGTCTCCTCTATCTTATGCCAAATCCGACATGGGAAAACCACATTTTTTCTGTAGGGGCAACCCCCCGTGGTTGCCCTTTTTTGTAGGTCATGGAAACTTGTGGTTCTCTGGGAAGTTGGAGAGCGATCGCGACATGTTTCTAAAGATTACAAATTTCAAAAAAATTAGGCATTTTTTTTATAAAATTTAATATTTTACCGCCAAATCGGCTAAAAATTTGCTAAGTTGGCGGTTTTGCTCGTTTCTAAATACGCTATTTTGCTGATGAATTTTTTCCCTATGTATAGGAAAATACATAAAAGAGAGGAATTCTAGCTAGGCAGACTAACCAAATCACTGAACATTAATTGACATCTGTGTTAATTGTGTTCGGTTAGTCCAGTCTTAGCCTCTTAGCGGGCT
>NZ_LNDC01000044.1 GCF_001870905.1 Geitlerinema sp. PCC 9228 | reverse complement strand
GAATGAAACTCCCCGAAAGAAAAAGATAGTGGATATCCACTGCCAAGAAGCTCCGAAGAGATTACACAGAAGCGATCGGGGGGGCATATAAAACATTAAAGCAAAAAGTATAGAATATTAGAGATTGTTAATGAATCCAGCACTGTTTAAAGACCCCTCATGATTGCACATAACCGCAAACCCGTTTGTTTGTCTTTGATTTCTACAGATTTGCCCGTTGGCTCTGTGTTGGAAACGTCTGCTACTCTGTATCAGAAGGAGACAAATCGATTTCACCTGCTGCTGAAAGAACCTCCCCTGCCGGATATCGACCCGATTGCTTCTGGTGACGGTGACGACTCTGTTAGCGAAGCATCTAGTTCCCGCTTGCTGTGGTTGGAAATTTCTCCCCATCGGGTGATTATGACCATGCAAGGCAACCAGGCGTTTAGCTACCGCCATCTGTGGCAGCAGCATACCTATGGGTTGAGTCGCTACTGGCTGCGCAGCTACGAGTTTGGCGGGTACGGGCAGATGCGCTTGCGTAATTTTAACCGTGCTTTGGAACTAACGGGAAGTCCTTTGCCTTCTCACTTGCGCGTTGAATACGAATTGTGGTCGGAAAAATTGCCCATTGGTTGTTATGTATTGAATTTGGAAATCCATCACTGAATCCCATTTGGGGTTCCTATTGGTTAGGGATTGCAGTAGGCATTGATTTCTGCCGCGATCGCATCGGCTTGCTTGGCGGCTTTTTCGGCTTGTTGGCTGGCTTGTTCCACCTGGTTTCTCGCTTGCTGCACCTGTTGGAGTCCGGATTTGTTAGAGCCGGCTTCCTGAGCGCTGGCAAGGGCGGTGCTAGTGGTGGAAAAGGAATCGCTGAGGTCGCTGTAAATTTGGGCGAAGCGATCGCGGTAAGTTTGGAGCTGTTGGTCGGATAATTCTACAGCTTTGACTTCTTCGACCAAAGCATCCAATTCCCGAGATAGCTGCGCGGTGGAGCGGGGGGTTTGTTGGTCAAAATCGCGCATGAGTGCATGTCCGTCGTCAATGACCTCAATCAAACGGTTGCATTGGCTAACTCTAGACTCCCCGCATGCTGCGATCGCAAAAGCAAAAACAAGGAGGACTAGGGACAAACGCCGGCAAGCGGGATCGTTGGAGGAGCGGTTGGGCACGAAATTTCCTGCTGACATCTTCCAGTTGCTTCTGTACGTTGGTTCTGGGGAAGTTGGGCATTTAGCCACTGTCCTCCCGTTCGTCAAGAATTTTGGTTCCTTCTCCTTCCCGGGCAAAGGTGGTTTGTTCTCGCATTCCCTGCACTGCGTAAATGGGGATGGGCGCATGCTTGCCTTTGACGCGCACGGATTCTCTCGATTTCACCGCAACGCGATCGCTACAGCAATCCAAAGTAGACTGGCTAATGAGAATTTCATTGGGTTGGGCTAAATCGCACAAACGGGAAGCCACATTCACCGCATCGCCAATGACTGTATATTGCAAAGTTTGCGAAGAACCGATAGCGCCGGCAATCACCGAACCAGTGTTCACGCCAATGCCCACCTGGATGGGTTCGAGTTGATGGGCAACGCGGTCATGGTTAAATTCTTCTAAGGCTTCTAGCATATCTAAAGCACAAGCAACGGCGCGTAGGGGCGCATCTGGCATGGGAACGGGAGCGCCAAACAAACCAATAATTTCATCGCCCACATATTTATCCAGGGTACCCCCATGTTGAAATAATACATCCACCATGACTTCAAAATAAGCGTTGAGGGTGCTGACCATATCCTCGGGGGCATGGCGTTCGCTCATGGCCGTGAAGCCGCGAATATCGGCAAACAGCATGGTCACGTTCACGTGGGCACCGGCTTTGTCTAAAACCAGCGAACCGCTGACAATTTGTTCTACTAGATTCGGCGAGAGCAGGCGTTGCAGTTGGGCGCGGGTTTCGGCTTCGGTTTGAATTTTTTTGGCGTAGTGGTAGTTTTGAATTGCGATCGCGGCTTGGGTAGCAATGCCGGAAAACAGAATTAAATCTTTTTCGGTGAACGCACCAGTGGTAATCTTGGAGTCCATGTGCATGGCACCCAGCAGTTGGTCTTGATACAGCAAGGGCACGCACATGGTGGAACGAATGCCCTGCATGATAATGCTTTCTGATTCTCGGAAACGCTCGTCTAGTAAGGCGTCGGAACAGAGAACTGCCTGTTTTTTGGTTTTTACTTCTTCTAAGATGCTACTGGAGATGTGAATTTCTTCTTCTTCGTATTTTTGTCGGACAAAGCGCGGCACGAAATCATCTTGCTGGGAATCATACAGCAGAATCACCGCTCTCTCGGCGGGAATGATGGCAAAAGTTTCGTCAACAATTTGCTGCAGTAGTTGGTCGAGGTCGGTATTGACAAACAGCTTTTGAGATAGGGCTTGGGCAACCCGCAACTTTTCATAGTCGGCTTTGAGGGCTTCCAGATTGGAAATTTCGGAAACGTGGGGAAAATAGTTTTTCGCATCCAGGCAGCTTTTTACCTCGCTTTGCAGCTCAATCGGTTTGACGGTCACATTGTTCACTTGACCGTCTATTTGCGGGGCTGCCAGCTCGAAGCGCCAGGTGGTTTGCCCTAAAGAAATGACATCCCCGGGATTTAAAATTCTTTCGGTTATTTTTTCGCCATTGACGTAGGTGCCGTTGAGGCTGTTCAGGTCTCGCAGTAAGTATTTGCCATCTGCTCCCCTCGTAATTTTGCAATGCAGTTTGGAAACAATGCGATCGCGAATCTGGAGAGAATTGCTGGAGTGACGACCGATGGTATTGGAAGATTTGAGTTCGTACTCCTGTGGTCCATTTCCCCCGACCAAAATTAACTTACCTACCATTGCCACAGGGGTGTTGCGGACGTTACTGTTCAAAGGTACTTCCCCAATTGGGGGTCATATTCCCTATTGAAACACCAATATGGCTTGCTGTCTAGGGGATGGTTGTGGCGTTTCAGGGGATGGGACGTAGGGGGATCGGGGCATCAGGGCATAGGGAACAAAAATAGATTGATTTCCTAAATCTCCCATGCTCGGTACACTCGGCCGCTTGCCATCTTCCACGCTACACGCCAACCACCCCCTGCCTCAATCGAAACAATGGGGTGAACTACCGCTATTGAATCAGAGATTACAATAGCGGCTTCCTACCCAACAGATTGCCCAATCATAGATTTCTTACCTCCTCTACGATTGGGTCTTACATCCCGACAGTAGGCTTTGCCCCGCGTCCCGCAATTCAAGAGTCGTAGTCCCTCTTCTGGCGAGGTTGATAGCGGGACTTAAACAAATCTCAGCCCCAAATCAAGCCAAAACTCGCTTTATAAGCAGCAAAAACGTCCTGGTGTTGGCTTAGCCATTGGTAAAAGCGAAAAGATACAGCATTACGAAAAGCCTCTAAAGCATCAGCAAAAGTTTTTAAGGTTCGCTTGGTCCAACGCCTTTGTACCCCCCCAGTTAACTTCTGCCAAAGAATTAAAGTATAGGCGCAAAATACCAAAACAAAATGCCAAAGTAAGCTGGTGAAACTTCGAGCTTGGCATTCTTTCCATCGGGAACCACTGTTTGACATCTCGGTAAAAAACTTCCACCCATTTTCTTTGACCATAGGTAGTCACCACCCATTCCGTGGTTAAATTTTCCAGCTTTATATTCCTTATGAAATAGTCAACTTTGGTTGCTTGTTGCCAGGTGGGTGCATTCATGACGATAGCAAAGGTCCGGTACGCTTGCAGGCTGGTTACGTAAGCCTCAAACGTATTTGCCCACACAGTTTTTCTGGTTGAGCTGGTAAAGAAATTTCTTCCCAAACCCTGGATGAAAGGAATTTAGCTAACCCATCTAGACGAACTTTGGCTGTTGATTTTGATTCTTTTGAAATGATAATAGTTCGATTTTTAGCAACACCTCCTAAATATTTCAGTTTTCGTTTTTCTAGTTGCTTGAGAAAGTTGGTATTGTTGCCATAGCCAGCATCAATTAAAACAATGG
>NZ_LNDC01000043.1 GCF_001870905.1 Geitlerinema sp. PCC 9228 | reverse complement strand
ACCCGCAAACAGCGGAGTTCATACATTATGTATGCCTTGGTTCTCGATCGAAACAAAAAACCGCTAGACCCGACCCATCCCGCTAAAGCCAGAAAAATGCTAAAAGCAGTAAGTAGCAGAAAAACCAAGAAAAAAAAATCCCCCTGAGGGGTGGCAGGGGGAGGGGGGATCGAACTAGGAGTTTTCCTATTGCACTTTCTAGTGTAGGTGGTGGGGGCGTTAGAGAGCTTCAGCCATTTGACTGAAACCGTCTACGTCAAATGGCCGATATCTAGTTGCAAGCTTGACGTAGATCGTCGCGTAGAACCACCTATCTCCCCCCTCCATAACCAACGAACGGAACTAGGACTTGGTGAACCCGAGATTGTGTTCTTGGGCGTATCGTTCCATAAAACGCATAAATCGGTCCCATTCTTCAGTAGACCGAATGGGATAAATCGCCTCAATGGCTTGGAGTTGACCATTGACGAACTTTCCCTTGACCTCTTGGGTGTTCAACTCCCCTTCTTCGTCAATCAGATACATCCCGGTAATTTGCTCGTTGCCCTCATCAAAAGCTTTGGGATTTTCAAAATAGAAAATGGCTTTTCCGTTGGTACCGTCGCGCGATCGCGTCATGCGTACATCTGGTATCGATTCTTCGGTGATGCCTTTTATAAACTGAATTTCAGCCATGATTACTTCGCATACAGATTCTGTACATGGCCAGCTGGGAAACAGCTGCAAGCGATCCCGTACCGGCCAATATCCTCCGATCTTAACGGAAATTCCGCCGTTTTGAAAAAAGGTCCAACGGATTCAAACCGTGCGTTCGCTGCCTATAGCCGCAAGACCGAGCCGTGGTTGACACTCTCACGAATAGAATATCGTAAGATTCTCGCTTCATCAGGGTGCCTAGATAGATTAGCTATGCTAACCCATCTCCAGCGAACCGGGACCCTCAACGAGCATTTTTCCGCCCTGTAGTGGAAGTACCGGCGACAGCTCGATTCAAGACCCTTTGTGCTGCTGCCACGTCTCGATGGGTTCCCCTGCCGCAGTGGGAGCAGAAATGAGTCTTTGAGAAAGCGGCTTTTTCCCCGTATGGACACCACAATGGGGACAAATTTGACTGGTCTGTTTGGCCTCTACTGCAGGCTTATACCATTTCTAAAAAACGATGATTGTCTGGAATGGCTCAATTGCCCTGGTAGGGGCGCTCACGCGTTGCGGCCCTAATCAAGCGTTGCGCCCCTACAAAAATGCCTCTATTATCTCTTGCATATTATTAAGGAAATGGTATTAATATTTACCACGCGATGTATCAAGCGCCAACATCTGGAACCCTTTTTCTTTCGTTTAAGCTTTGGTTGCAGCCATTTCAGCTTGCCAGAAGCCTGCACGAACGATCGTGGGTGGTCAATCAATTCACCGTCGCTGGTAGCCAAATAGCTTTCTACCCGCTATCCAATCCTATACCATGACCGCTTATAGATGGTTGGGGAATTTTCACATCCGCTGGCACCGGATAAAATGATATAGTACTCGCTCGCTCTTTTTAGAATTTGTACCTGCTTAACCACAAAGCCATCACCGAAGGAAACGAGACTTGAAAAACCGTACTTTCCCAATTTTCGGAAAGTCGATTTGATTCCCTTCGATAACATTTTCCTTCACTTTGGGAAAAACAAAGGAGCGAAATCGTCCTTTTTGCTTGAAACAAGGAAAACCAAATCCCCCGTCGATACATGTCCACCCATGCAGTCTCCAAACATTTGAGTGCTTGTGCTGAGCTACGCCGAAGCATTTGCTGCCAGACTTTTGATTGGGGGATTTTTTTTAATTGGAAATAGTCTTTCTGGGCTGGTGTTAATGCCTTGGACTGACTGGCAGAGGTAGGGCGAGGGGTATTGGCAAGAATGACGTACTCGCCTCCCAGACGACAGGCGTTGACAGGCAATTTTCGGGATTTGAGCCCATCTTGGCGTTCTCTCAGCCCAT
>NZ_LNDC01000042.1 GCF_001870905.1 Geitlerinema sp. PCC 9228 | reverse complement strand
AACCCCAGACAACTCAAGTTAAATGGAGGTGAAAGTCCTCCCGCCAAGGTGCATTGGTTGAAAGCATTACCCGCAGTGCTGGGGTAGGATCTCAGAGCTGAAGCCGGGTAAAACGGAGGTAACCCGTAGTCGTATCGGGAATCCCTCCTAGCAAGTGGATATGGCTAATCGAAAGGTAAACTGATGTTTGAACCTTCGTCATGCCCAACCAGCTTTAAGCGGCTGTCAAGCTGGAGCCAAAAGGCAAAGGATATTGGTCAAGGGCGTATTGCTCCACGACCCTTATGCACTGACAATAAACCCGGAGGAAAGTCAGAGCCTAACCCCACTACCAATTTAGCTTGGGAACGAAGTAGCTCCTTTATTGACCCCTCGAATTTGATTCGAGAAGCCGACCTAACGGTATCGTTGTAAAGGAGGAAGGATGTCCGAAGAAGCTAATGTCTTAGGTAATGCTAAGAATATGCCGACCTCGGACGGTGAAACGGGTAAACCTTCGGATGATTAGCCCTGTATATGACAAATACCCACCATTTGGTGAGGTCTGTATATGAGGTAATTGACCTCAAGGGGTGAAAACTCAGAAGGTAAGGGACTACGGGAGAAATCCCTATAAACCTTAGTCAGTGGACCCGTTCCCAGGAGCCTTAGAGCGGGAAACTGTCAAGTCCGGTTTTGAAGGAGAGGTGTCCGGGGGTGACCCCGGCATCGACTCTAACTCGGAGCATCGGGGCATCGGAGAAAACAACCAATTATATCTCCCAAGCTCCCACGCTCGGTACGCTCGGTACGCCCCCACGCCCCCACGCTCAGGCTTTAAACACGATCGCGGGATCGATGCGGAAGACTTTTTGGATGGCAAAAACGGCGGCGCTAACGCAAATGACCGTAGTGATGCCGAAAACAGCAATGGCGGTGGTGGGGGTGATGAGGATTAAAATGCCTTGGGTGCTGTAGGAGATGCTACTAATTGCCAGACAAAGGAGCATGCCGGGAATGTAGCCGAAAACGCCCATCCAGAGGGCTTGTTCGATGATGACACCGTACAAAACGCGATCGCTGGCACCCATAGCTTTCAGGGTGCCAAATTCTTTAATATTATCGGAGACGGAAGCGTATAAAATTTGTCCGACCACCACCACACCAACCACGACGCCGACGGCTGCTCCCAATCCCAGGATAAAGCCAATGCCGGTGCGGGTTTTCCAGTAATCGCGGGTGCGATTGGCCATTTCTTCGCGGGTGTAGGCACGAACGCCTACCAGTTTCGATTCCAAGCGTTGTTTTAACTGCTCCACATCCTGACCGGATTCGGCACTGACCAAAATATAGGTTACCAAGTCGGAGGCTTGCAGGGGGGGTGGTTCTGGGGGAGGGTCTTCGGTAATTTTAGAATCGCGATTGCGTTCGTAAATGTTGGTACAGCGAATGTTACCGTCTTGGATAGTACAGTTGACGGAGGATTTTAACCGCGCGTTCAAGTAGGCGTTGGCTGTAGATAGGGAAGTATATAAAAACGGGCTGGAAACGATGGATTGGTTGCCCTGGGTAATCCCCACCACTTCAACGGGCAAAAAATTGACCTCTGCCTCGTCGCCTACCGCACTTACATCCAAAGCGTTTTGCACGGAACTGTCTATTATCGCTGTATAGGGTTCAGTTAAATCGCTCACCTGACCGGATTCTACGTTCCAGGGGGAAAACAATTCCCCTTGGGGATCGAAGCCAATCACCTGCACGGGGGCAATTTCCCCTTGAAAAGTGCGCCAGCGTGCCGAACGCATCAATAAGCCTTCTGCGGCGTCTACCCCTTGGATTTGGCGTGCTTGCAGCAAATGTTCTACAGGTAGGGGGGTAGTGAGGCTGAGGTGGATCATTTCTTCGGAAGCCACCCAAATATCGGCTTCGGATTTATCGATAATTAAAGCCGTGGAACGCACAAAACCGTTGAAAATACCGGTTTCGATGGTTACCAAGCTGACGGCGAACATAATCCCCGCTTGGGCAACGAGCAGGCGGGGAATATCTTCCAACAGATTTTTGCGGGCGAGGTCAACCATGAATGTTCGAGCGTTATCTGTTCTGGGGGGGGGAAGGTTTCTACTTGCTATGGCGTTTTTGTGGCAGGAAGTAAGATCGTTCGCCCCTACTATGTTCCATTGTGGCATTGTCGCTGGCTTGGTCTGGGGGAAATCCCATAAAGGATTGCTGAGATTTGTCTGAAAATTTGGTTTCATACGAAATCCGCACTGCGAAGACCCGAAAAATTCCCCAGGCTAAGGCGAAAACTTCTTGTGGTTTTTTCCCTCCTCGGTACTCCTGTATTTCAAATGTGATTTGTACGCATCGGATTTGGCTTAAAAAGGTGATTTGCCCAAAGCGACGACGGCGTTTTGACCACCAAAGCCAAAGCTAAAGTTGAGAACTTGGTTGAGGGGGGCTGGTTGGGATTTTTGCACCCAATGGATTTGGGGAAATTCTGGTTGTTGCAATCCCACGCAGGGGGGCACGGTCTGCTGTTGCAATGCTAACAGGGAAAAAGCGGCACCGACGGCTCCGGAAGCACCTAAGGGATGCCCGGTGGCGCCTTTGGTGGCACTGACCAATACGGTTTCGGGAAATAGGTTTTGGATGAGGGTGGCTTCTCGGGCGTCGCCGATGCTGGTGCCGGTGCCGTGGGCGTGGATGTAGTCGATATCTTCTGGATTGAGATGGCTGGCTGCCAAACATTGTTTGACGGCAAGAATGGCGCTTTCGGGGGTTGAGGTGGGAGCGCTTATGTGGTAGGCATCGGCGCTAAATCCGGTGCCCAAGACTTGAGCGTAGGCGGGCACTTGCCGTTTTTGGGCTCGTGCGGGGGTTTCTAAGACGAAAACGGCACCAGCTTCGGCGAGGACAAATCCTTCCCGATGGCGGTCGAAGGGATAGCAGCCGGTGGTGGCTAAAGCGCCCATACGGCGAAAACCGGCTAGGGTGAGGGGGGTGATGGGGGCTTCTACGGCACCAGCGATCGCTTGTTCGCAGGTACCGGTGGCAATGAGTTCGCAGGCTTGAGCGATCGCCCACAATCCGGTGGCACAGGCTGCCATGGGCGATCGCACCGCTGTTTGGGAGCCAATTTGCCGCGCGGCTGCCATGGAGGTTTCGGCGGGGAAGGCTGGCAGCCAATTGTCGAGAAAATCTGTGGCAACAGGCGGCGACGATTGGTAGTAGCGGTGGGCTAGTTCTTCTAGGCGACTTTGTTGGGAACGGCTGGAACCGATAACCACGGCACAATCGGGCAGGGGCACCGAAAGTTGGGCATCGGCGATCGCAGCACGAACGGTTTTTTCTAGCAGTGTGGGCACATTGGTAGGGCGATTGCCCAACAAAGCCAAAGGAAAAGGGGGTAGGTCGGCAAATGGCTGTTGGCAGGTAACGCCGGTTTTTCCCGCTAGCAGCCGCCTCCAGCTAGATCGCAAATCTTCCCCCAACGACGACACAGCGCCGATTCCCGTAATGACGGGTCTATTGATGCTCTTTTGATACTGTTGGGCGCTCAAGACCGTTGCAAATTCTCCCATCCTTCTACAACTTGCACCGATTGAATGCGATCGCCTTTTTGAATGGTATCGACGACCTGCATGCCTTCGGTTACGTATCCGAATACAGCATAGTTGCCATCGAGAAATTCTAAATCCGCCAACGCAAAGAAAAATTGTGCCGAAGCAGTATTGGGCATTTGCGATCGCGCCATGGAGACGGCACCACGTTGGTGGCGCAACACCGGTGGGGCAGTAATGCCAGCTTCGGAGAAGGTTTGGTTGTATACCGGTTCGTCGGCGCCCTGGGGCAAAATTTCTAAAGGAATATAACGAGGCTGAGAGGTTTCGGGATCGACAAAATGACCGGTTCCCAGCTTCGATAGGGGAAATTGCGGGTCGCGACTTTGGGGATCGCCCCCTTGCACCACAAACGGTTCCGGTTGTTTGACAATCCGGTGAAAAGCTGTGTTGTCGTATACGCCACGGCGAACCAGATCGACAAAGTTGCCCGCGGTAATGGGGGCAGCATCGCCCCGCAGTTCGATGGTGATGGGGCGGTTCTGGACCACCATCACCACAGTGGCTTTTCCGTTTAAGCGCGGCAAATGGCTAAACTCCTCGTTTGTGGTTGTGCCCTGGCTGGGGGAACGGCTGCATCCTCCCAGAAAAAGGGCGATCGCCAGCCATCCAGCCAGCAAGCTATGGTAAACGGTTCTTCCCATCTTTGAAAAAAGATACAGACGGCATCTGTGCGGTTTGCCATTGTAGAACCAACTTTACAACCCTTCGAGCGGTACGCGCAAAAAGCGGGCTAGGTCGGCACCGCGGTTTTCCAAATCCGATAGCCGCATGGGTTCTCCGCCGGCTGGAGTGAGGGGAATTTCGCGCATCCCTTTGACTTTGAGGTAGAGGGCGCGTTTGGGGTTGAGTCCTTCTTTGACTTCAATGCGTACCGATTGGATGTCTTCGAGGTTGCATTCCACTTCAATGCGGCGGTTTTTGCCGGGAAATCCCCAGCGGAAAATTTTGGCTTTGCCGGTTTCGCGGTTAAACTCGTTGTAGCCGCCGCCGATATTCCACAGCAGCGTCAGCCACAGATACAGTGCCAGCAACAAACCGGCAACGCCGTAAAACCCCATGACCGCGCCTTGGGGCAAAAATTCCAGTTGGGTGGGGTCGGAAAACGGTAGCAGGTTGACTTGGGTGTAGCTGGAAATGCCCGAAAGCAGAAATCCCGTGGCACCGCCGGTGACGACCACAGCCCAGAAATAGTTGCTGGGACGCCGAGACCCTTTAATTGGCTGACGCCAAACGCGATCGCTGGTGGAAACCGTATTCGCTGTCATAGGAGATACACTCTCTTCCTTGGATTTACAATTCGTTACAGGGTAGGCAAACAGGCACGGAATTAAAATTTTATTATGTTTTCGTAGGAGGCTTTACGAATTTTCTCCTGCGATTAATATATACTTATGTTAACTTAATTAAGAATCCCAAGCGATTTCTTATAAAGCAAAAGGGTTTGAGCAAACAATGACGATAGCTGTAGAACGTCCGCAAGTAGAACGCGGCTGGTTTGACGTACTCGACGATTGGCTGAAGCGCGATCGCTTCGTCTTCGTCGGTTGGTCC
>NZ_LNDC01000041.1 GCF_001870905.1 Geitlerinema sp. PCC 9228 | reverse complement strand
CAGTGTGGGGATTACTGCCAGTTCCAGCGACCCCGATATCAGCGATACAGTTACCTACAGCCTCAGCGATGATGCTGATGGTCGCTTTGCCATTGATGACAATAGTGGTGAAGTCACCGTAGCCGATAGTAGCCAATTAGATGCAGAAACAGCTAGTAGCCATACCATCACCGTTGAAGCCAGCGATGGCAGCAATACGATTAGCCAAGACTTTACCGTTAGCATTACCGATGTGAATGAGGGAGATACCGGCGACACAGGGGATGATACCGGTGATAGCAGCGATACGGGGGATGATACCGGTGATAGCGGTGATACCGATGATACCGGTGATAGCAGCGAGATACGGGGGATGATACCGGTGATAGCGGTGATACCGATGATACCGGTGATAGCAGCGATACGGGGGATGATACCGGTGATAGCAGCAATACGGGGGATGATACCGATGATACCGGTGATACCGATGATACCGGTGACACGGGGGATGATACCGGTGATACCGGTGATACCGATGATGCCGGCGATGACGCTAGTGCAAGTGGGAGTGATAGTGACTCTGGGAATGTTGGTGGCGGTGGTAGTGGTGGCTTGCCTTCGCCATTGCCAAGGGAATCGCTGGTTACTGTTGGGTCTACGGTCACTCTGGAAACGGAAACCAATACGGAATTTGAATTCTCGAATATTTCGACCAGTAGTGGTGCCAGCAGTGTCACCGTTACTTTGAGTGCCAGAAACGGTACTTTAAGTCTCGATCGTACAGAAGGTCTGTTTCTTCGCCAGGGAGATGGTGAAAATGATGCCAGTTTGAGCTTTTCTGGTAGTTCGGAAAATGTAAATGCGGCACTGGCAAGTCTCAGTTTTACCCCAACGCCGGGGTTTGCTGGCGGTGCGAGTGTGGAAATTTCTGCCAACGATGGTGCCAATACAGATACGGATATCATCCAGTTGCAGGTGGTTCCGGCAGATGATGGCATTGATGAAGATTTCCAAATTCAAGTGCAAGTGCCTGTTTTTGAAAATCTACCAGCTACCAACACAACCATGATTGGCAGCGAGTTGAACAATGTGTTGCTTGGCAAGCCTGGCAATGAGAGGTTGGAGGGTCGACAGCGAAATGATTTTCTGCTAAGTGGTGCCGGCGACGACCAACTTTATGGTGGGGAAGGCGATGATTCGTTCCGTGGTGGTCTCGATCGCGATGTTGCTTTTGGCGAACAAGGTCACGACCTGATATTCGGTGATTTGGGAGGGGATAGCCTCCACGGTGGTCCGGGGAACGATACGATGGTTGGCAACAATGGTACGCCATCGGGGAATTTTGATGGATCGGATGTTTTGATTGGCGATCGCGGTTTTGATGCGTTGTTAGGCAATGAAAGCGACGATAGTTTGTATGGCGGTGCAGACAATGATACCCTACGCGGCGGTCGTCAGGAGGATTGGGTTGCTGGTGGTACTGGTAACGATTTGGCTTTCGGCGACCTGGGTAGCGATACGATCGCTGGCGAAGCTGGCGACGATACTTTGGTTGGCGATAATGCTGGCACCAATACGTTACATGGTATGGATTTGATTGTTGGTGGTGAAGGCAACGACCTGGCTTTTGGCAATCAGGGAGACGATAGTCTCTACGGCAATGCGGGGAACGATACGCTTTATGGCGGTCAAGACGACGATCTATTGATTGGTAACGATGGTAGCGATGTTCTCCATGGCAATCTTGGCAGCGATCGCCTTTTTGGTGGTAGTGGTGGTGATACGTTTGTCATCTCTGCGGTGACGGGTAGCGATATTGTGGTAGATTTTGAAGATGGTGTGGATACGCTGGCACTGGGAGGAAATCTCAGTTTCCCGCAGCTGGTCATTACCCAAGCGGCAGGTGGTACGGTAATTTCCGCAAACGGTCAAACTCTGGTTGGTATTACGGGGGTAGATGCTACGGATATCTCGATCGAGGATTTTCCATCTTCGGGTAGCTAAGGCAGTGATTTTGGCGATCGCGTTGCTAGGTCAGTGGTTTTCCCACCCATCTTTTTGCGATCGCTTGCTTCCTATATCACAAAAGAAGAAAAAAAGCAACAGAGGAAACACAGGAATCCAGTAAAATCTTCTTGAAGCTTGCTTCGTATTTTTGTGAAGTTTTTTTGGTCTGTTTTGATCTATCTTTTCAATCCCAACTTGTTATATTATCCTTGGTAGAGCAGTTTTCTATTTTGCAGCTGGCGGCTTCTCAAATATATTCAAGAAGTTTACCAATGGATGTTTTGTGTCGTTTGACGGGAACTTAACCTATCCAACTTACTTCGTGTAGCTAGAGGCTATTTTATTAGATTCGTAGTCCGTTGGATTGTAGCGATCGCTGGCGATCGCCAACTAGCCAAAACGAGTGTTATTTTTGTTTGAACAAATGAGTGTTATCGTTCTATCTATTAGAAGCTTTTCGCAATACGATCGCGGTTCCCGAAGCTCATCTGGAGATATAATGAGCATGTGGAGGAATCCATTTTGGTGGATGTGTTCGATGCCACCAGTTGGATATGGTTGTTTCTCTGGTTGCGGATGAAGAAACCATTGACGCCAAAAATCCGCCATTCTACGTAAGTTTTTCCGCGAAATAGCCGAAGTCTGCATAAAAGGAAATCGCAGATAATTAAAAAGTACAGTGGAAAACTTGTAAAGTTATCTCAGTATGCCAACTTTTCTCTATAGTTGGTTGGCAGATGTATTTTTCCGAACATCTCTCTCTTTTTCTTACTCCCTCAGCAGCCTTAAGGTGCTACAATGAACCAAGTTACTCCCATCTACCAAGGCAAAATCGCTTCCCATCCCGCGATCGCTACCAATTGCGATCGCACCCAAGCTTCCAAAAACGCTTCTACCTACGGGAACTACCAAAACTGCAGCCAGGAATCTCCGAAAAAAGTTATCTTCTTAGATGAGAGAATTCCAGATTTAGAAATTTTAGCCACAAACGCGATCGCTGGATCTGAGATTGCAATTGTCAATCGCCACTGCGACGGCATCCACCAAATTTCCCAGCATCTGCGAAATTTTCCCTACCCTGTAGAAGTTCACTTGGTCTGCCACGGTTCTCCTGGTAGTTTGGATTTTGGCAGCAACGGTCTGCGTTTAGACAATATTGATGCCTATCGCCACGATTTGCAGGCATGGAATATTTCTACTTTGGTTCTGTACGGCTGTAATGTGGCAGCGGGAGATGCCGGTAGCGAACTGATCGAGAAGTTGCAGCAATTTACTAATGCCAAAATTGCCGCCTCCACTACCAAAGTTGGCAGTTCCGCTTTAGGTGGTAGCTGGACGTTAGATGTTTTTA
This sequence comes from Geitlerinema sp. PCC 9228, assembly GCF_001870905.1. NCBI lineage: Bacteria > Bacillati > Cyanobacteriota > Cyanophyceae > Geitlerinematales > Geitlerinemataceae > Geitlerinema > Geitlerinema sp. PCC 9228. The sequence continues at coordinate 1,758 of NZ_LNDC01000041.1, read as the reverse complement.
CTCACGAGAAAAATTCAAAACTGGCTTTTTCTCCCGATGGCTTGCAAGCGTATCGTTTTGTGTTTCCCGAACCGATTGATAGTATTTCGTATGACAATGAAGATTTACCGGACAATTCTACACCACAATTTACCGATGGAAAAACATATACTTTTCAAGTAGGAGATCCTAATAACAGAAATATTACAGGATTTGAAATAAATTCAAATTCATACAATTTCGTTCAACTTCTTGATAAAATAAAAATCAACAGAGTTGACAACACTCAAGTCAGTGGAAAACAAGAAATTCTATGGTACGAAGCCGAGTCGAGCGACGATTCAAATGTATCAAATGTAAATCTTCGACCAACATTTGTGGATACCATGGAAGATGTTTTGTTGGGTCGAACGCTGAATCGTGGTGTAGATAACCTTTTCACTAACGAAAATAATAAGGAAGGAAATCAGAATAATATTGAAAGAGTCGATTTTATATCAACTACAGGCATCAGCGCTCCTGCAAGTAACAAACTTGAGGAAATTGGCTTTGCTCTTTTTGAACGTGGTGGCAACGATGAGATAAAAATTGCAGCCATTACTGGTATCGACGAAAATGGTCAGGCAAATTCTTTTGGGGACGCAATAACAGTAGATTTCAATTCGTCCAGTTCTGTTTTCGATCCACCTGAACAACAGTTCATTTTTCGAAAGGAACCGGAATCAAATTTTCAAGAGGCTGACACTACAAATCAGGACATTGCAGGTGCTTTTATTTCTTACAGTGACTTAAACATTAGCAATAATCAAACTTTCTACGGCTATGCCATTTTTGGAAGTGATGTAACTGATGTTAACGGGGATATTACTGATAATGGTGCTTACCCAAGAAATACAGAGGACGACAGTGGTTTGGACTTAGTTGGAAGTGGTAGTGTTTTCGCTGTCAATGGAGCCGCTCCTCCTATAGTTGACCTTGATAGTAATGATAGCAGCGGTGCCACCGGGACAGGATACCAAACCACCTGGACAGAAGGTGATGGTGGTGTGGCTATTGGCGATAATAGCGATATCACTATCAAAGATGCCGATAGTAACCAACTTCAATCGGCAACCATAGAACTCACCTCGCTACCCAATGGCAACTTGGAAAGTTTGTCGGTGAGTGGTTCTTTGCCAGGAGACATTACCAGTTCTTACGATCCTAATACTGGAATCTTAGAGTTGACGGGAAATGCCTCTGTTGCAGATTACCAAGATGCGATCGCGCAAATTCAATATAACAATACCTCCGACAATCCCGACACCAGCGATCGCAGTGTAGAAGTTACGGTTACAGACAGCGATGGCAACCAAAGTAACATTATTGCTACCACAACTATCCAAATTTCTCCCAACGACCCTCCCACAGCAGCAGACGAAACCACCATCACCATCAACGAAGATAGCAGCCATACCTTTAGTGAGAGTGACTTTGGCTTTAGCGATGCCGATGGGGATTCCTTACAAACCATCACCATAACCAACCTGCCAAGCAACGGTAGCCTGCAACTCGATGGTAGCGACGTCACCGCAGACCAGGAAATTGCTGCTGACCAGATTGGCAATTTGGTATTTACCCCAGATGCGGATAAAAATGGGGACAGCTATGCCAACTTTGATTTCACTGTCAACGACGGTACGACAGATAGCGAAGCCAAAACCATTACCATCGATGTCACGCCGCAAAACGACCCGCCTACAACATCTAACAACACCATCACCATCAACGAAGATAGCA
>NZ_LNDC01000040.1 GCF_001870905.1 Geitlerinema sp. PCC 9228 | reverse complement strand
ACAGCCTGCCAAACCATGGAACCTTAAGTCTCAACGGCATCCCCTTAGCGGTTGGCGAGACTTTTACCCAGCAAGATATCGATAGCAGCAATCTTGTTTACCAACACGACGGTAGCAAAGACCCCAATATTGATAACTTTGACTTTGCTTTAATAGAAAACGGCACCACCGCCATTGTCGATACATTTGCGATCGCAATTAGTGAAGTAGAGGTCAACAACCCGCCAGAAGTGGCTGCGGCAACTTTCAATATTGATGAAAACAGCAGCCAAGGCACTTTGGTGGGTACGGTGACAGCCATCGATCCGGAAAACGACCCCTTACAGAACTGGCAAATTATCAGCAACGCCGACCCCAATGGCAACGGTATTCCCGCATTTTCTATCAATCCTGATACTGGGGAAATAGCAGTTGGCGATACAGAAGATTTGGATTTTGAAAGCAATCCCAGCTTCGATTTGCAAGTACAAGTTAGCGACAGCAATGCCACCAGCGATCCGCAACCGGTGACGGTGAATTTAAAGGATTTACCGGAGGCGACCAACAATCCTCCCAGTATAGACAATATCAGCATTGCAGCGACGCCGGATGCCAGCGGTACGATCGCATTAACCTCCCAATTTTTTACCAATGTTTTTACCGACCCAGAAGGTTCCCCGTTAGCTGGCATTCGTATCGATTCCTTGCCGGAAAACAGTAATTTGCTTCTCAACGGAGAAACCATTTCTGCACCAGAAGCGATCGCAGCTGCAGATATCTCCCAGTTAAGCGTTCGCGTGGATAGCGATTTTACCGGAACCCTAGCGTTTGACTGGAATGCCTCTGACGGGGAATTGTTTGCTCCCTCTAGCAAAACCTTTACCATTGATGTAGGCAATACAACAACTGGCGGCGAACAGTTTCCCACATCACCACCGTCATCTGTGCCATCTCCAAACCCATCTTCGATCGAAATTATTGCCGGTGGCAATCTGCAAACACCATTCAACACCGCGATCGCACTGGAAAATATCACCCTCAACGCCACCGACAACAACATGATTACCGTTACCACCAACACCAGCAACGGAACTTTAACCCTCGACCCAACTCCTAACATCAACTTTTTGTCTGGAGACGGCGACAACGACTCGCAGTTCGTGGTTGCTGGTTCTCCCACAAGCCTCGATGCCGCTTTAGATGGTTTGATATTTACTCCCAATGCTGGTTTTTTTGGAGAAACGACCGTAGAACTCACCGCCAGCAATGGTGGCGTCAGCGATACGGATACTGTCAGCATACGAGTTTTAGAGCCTATCATCCCCAACAGCGATCGCTGTCCGGTAGAAATTGTTACCGAAATTACCACAGTTCCCGTCACCAACGGAACCATCGCTGGCAATGGTGGCGACGAGGTTTTACAGGGAAGCGACCGTAGCGATCGCATAGAAGCAGACAGCGGCAACGACGTTTTGCTTGGCGGTGCCGCCGAAGATATTTTGCTTGGCGGTAGCGGTGACGATACCTTCCGTGGCGGTCGCGATCGCGATTTGGCCTTTGGCGAATCTGGCAACGATCTCATTCAAGGGGACTTAGGAAGTGATATTCTCAACGGCGGTGTTGGCAACGATGTGTTGTTGGGAGATAGTTCTCTGGCTGCCAATGGCGGCGAAACCGGCGAAACCGTTTTGAACTCCCCGCAAGCTGACCTACTGGTTGGCGGCGACGGTCGCGATTTCCTGTTTGGTGATGTCGATAGCGATACGTTGCTGGGGGGAACCGGCAGCGATACCCTGCTTGGAGGGTCTGGAGATGACCAACTGGTAGGCAATGCTGGCAACGATTCGGTTTCCGGAGACCTCGGCAGCGATACGATCGTTGGTAATACTGGCGACGATACCTTGATTGGTGACAGTGGTAACGATTTCCTGTGTGCCGGCGATGGCGACGATTGGGTGTTGGCTTCCCAGGGTGCCGACGAACTGGCTGGTGGTGCCGGCAACGATACGTTATTTGGCGGTGTTGATGGGGATATTGTTTTCGGCGATGCCGGAGATGACGTTTTGCTTGGGGATTTGGGGAACAATTTGCTGTTTGGCGGTTCCGGAAACGATGTTTTTGTGCTTTCGACAAATACTGGGGTAGATACCATTGCGGATTTTACCGATGGTCTCGATACGCTGGGGTTGGCTGGTGGCTTGCAGTTTTCCCAGCTAACGGTAGTGGCGACAGATACCGGTGCGGCGATTTTGCTAGGAGAACAAGTTCTGGCGAATGTTTTGGGAGGGAAAGCCAGCCATCTCACGGAAGCCGATTTTCGGGAGTTCGCCGGTTTTTAAAATCGTCATGCAATTTGGCTAACATCCATCGATGTCGTTTGATGGTATAGTCAATATTCGATCGCGGAATTTGGCATTTGCTGAAATTCCCTTTTCCTGTGTTACGTGTGAGGAGCGTTTTTTATGGCACCGCAACCCACCAATGCCATCAATTTGATGCCTATTGGCACCTACCAAACGGGTGTTTTTGACGAAGGTGCGGCGGAAATTGCCTCCTTCGACCCCAATACCAATCGGTTGTTCGTGGTCAACGGCAACAAAGATGCGATTGATGTGTTGGATCTGAGCAATCCCACCAACCCTACTTTACTATTTTCCATAGATGTAACGCCGTTTGGTGCGGGAGCCAACAGCGTGGATGTCAAAGATGGCAAGCTTGCCGTGGCTGTGGAAGCGGAAGATGGTACGGCAAACGGTATGGCTCTATTTTACCAAACCAACCTCTCTTCTGGCGATCGCCCCCTTGCCGAGGTAGAGATTGGCGTTTTGCCGGATATGATAACCTTTACCCCCAACGGCGAGAAGGTGGTGGTTGCCAACGAGGGAGAACCGATTTACGACGACGCTGGCAATTTGGTAGCCGACCCGGAAGGTTCGGTAAGCGTTATTGATTTACCCAGGTCGCTGGTTAATATTCGCGTGAATTTACCTGGAAATTTGGGTGAAGTTGGGTCCGATATTTTGACCCCAGCAGCCGTCACTTCCGTTGGTTTTACACAATTCAACGACCAACAAGCAGCATTGGAAGCCGCCGGTGTGAGAATTTACGGTCCTGGCGGTACGGTGGCTCAAGATTTGGAACCGGAATATGTTGCCGCAACCAACGATACGGCTTGGGTGACCTTACAAGAAAATAATGCTTTGGCGAAGGTAGATTTGAATCAGGGTCGCGTCGAAGCGATCGCGCCGTTAGGCTATAAAAACTACAACCAGCCAGGCAACGGCATCGACCCCAGCGACGAAGACGGCGAGATTGACATTCACCAGGTACCAGTTCTGGGAATGTACCAGCCAGACAGCATTGCACCGTTTACCACCGGCGGCGAAACCTATCTCATCACCGCCAACGAAGGCGACAGCCGCGACTATCCCGGTTTTAGCGAAGAAGTGCAGGTGCAAGATTTAACCTTAGACCGCACCATGTTCCCCAACGCCAGCGAGTTGCAAAGACCGGAAAATTTGGGACGCTTGGAAGTGACCAATTCTCGCGGCGACACCGACGGCGACGGTGCATTTGAACAATTGTATTCCTACGGTGCTCGGTCTTTTTCCATTTGGGATGCTAACGGGAATTTGGTATACGACAGCGGCAACTCCCTAGAAACCATTGTTGCAGAAGAATTTCCCAATAATTTCAACGCCGACAACGACGCCAACAACTCCTTCGACACCCGCAGCATTGCCAAAGGACCGGAACCGGAAGGGATAGCAACGGGAGTCATCAGCGATCGCACCTATGCTTTCATCGGTTTGGAACGCATCGGCGGTGTTGCGATTTACGACATTACCAATCCCGTGGCACCGGAGTTCGTACAATATACCAACAATCGCAATTTTGAAGGCAACGCCGAAGCTGGTACGGCAGGCGATTTGGGTCCGGAAGGTTTGGAGTTCATTCCCGCCGCAGACAGTCCCAACGGCGAACCTTTGTTGGTGGTCACCCATGAAGTCAGCGGCAGCACCAAAATATTTCAAATTCAAGTTAATGAAAGCCAGCCGATGATGATGGAAACTCAACCCAACGATGGCACGACGGAAGCGAAAACCCAGACACCAGTAGAAAGTGGATTGTTCAACCCCACTTGGAGTTTGGTTGGCTTCTTGCTGTTGTCTTTAGGAGCGATGGTTTATCGCAAATGGCGCTAATTTTTCGCTCGTTCGAGTTGTCATATAAATTCACTTGAACAGATTGAATCGCTCTCAAACCCCCGGCTGCAATGCCCTGAGCTTGCCGAAGGGTCGCCGTCCCCCGAACCTGCGGGGGATGACAGGGGGGTTTCTCTATAAGTCTACCGTAGGATTTTATATAAAAGAGAATCACCCCCATCTTTGCTTATTTTTTCAAAGCTTGAATCTGTAAAAATCCCCTGAAAAAGAAAGCCGCGCTCCTTTGGCAATGTTTTGTTGATGAGAGCGCCAGGATTTTGCGGTACGGACAACCGCCTGGCAAAAATCGACGAAATTCGCCCTTTTCATTTTATAACCGATATTCCCACCCAACGCTATACCTTTGCCCTGCGACAGCAAGTCAGCTAGGGAAAGGGGTTTCCGAGTTTTGTCTGCCACTTTCAGGCAACAACGCGATCGCAGCCAACAAATCTTGAACACCGAACGGCAAACGCTCTATCCTACACTAAGGAACAGCGACTAGGAACTGGAATGACCAAAGCAAATACCAACTACCTCAAACTGACAGCCGGGTATCTGTTCCCGGAAATTGCCCGTCGGGTGAACGCTTTCAAAGAGGAAAATCCCAACGCCGATATCATCAAACTCGGTATTGGCGACGTAACCGAACCCCTGCCAACGGCTTGCTGCGAGGCGATGAAAAAAGCTGTTGACGAAATGAGCGATCGCGCTACGTTTCACGGCTACGGTCCGGAACAGGGGTATGCTTGGCTGCGGGAAAAAATTGCTGCCCACGATTTTCAAGCCAGGGGATGCCATATCAATGCCTCGGAAGTATTTGTTTCCGATGGGGCAAAATGCGACACTGGCAATATTTTAGATATTTTTGGCGATGACAACACCATTGCCGTCACCGACCCAGTATATCCGGTTTATGTAGATACCAATGTAATGGCCGGTCACACCGGAAGTGCTACCGAAGATGGCAAATACGAGGGGTTGGTTTACCTACCCATGAATGCAGAAAACGACTTTACGCCACCCCTGCCGTCGCAAAACGTGGATTTGATTTATCTGTGTTTTCCCAACAATCCCACAGGTGCGATCGCGACCAAAGAAACCTTGACAAAGTGGGTCAATTATGCTAGGGAAAACGACGCCATTATCCTATTTGACGCCGCCTACGAAGCATTCATCACCGACCCAGAAATTCCCCACTCCATCTACGAAATTGAAGGGGCTACCGAATGCGCGATCGAGTTTCGTTCCTTCTCCAAAAACGCCGGATTTACGGGAACTCGCTGCGCCTATACAGTGGTTCCGGAAGGGTTGACTGCCAAAGGCGACGATGGTTCCGAGGTAAAACTGTGGAATCTGTGGAACCGCCGCCAGTCTACGAAATTCAATGGTGTTTCTTATATCGTGCAGCGGGGCGCAGAAGCGGTTTACAGCGACGCCGGGCAAAAGCAAATTCGGGCTTTGATAGACTTTTATCTTGAAAATGCCAAAATTATTCGCGAAAAACTCTCCAAAGCTGGTTTGACGGTTTACGGCGGCGTTCACGCACCGTATTTGTGGGTAAAAGCCCCCAGCGGCTATTCCAGTTGGGATTTGTTTGATATGTTGTTGCAAAAAGCCAATGTGGTGGGAACGCCTGGTTCTGGCTTTGGTTCTGCTGGCGAGGGCTATTTCCGCATTTCGGCGTTTAACAGTCGCAAAAATGTGGAAACGGCGATGCAGCGGATTGTGGAGAATTTGCAGGTTTAGTTTTGTGTAGGAACATGGGATGGGGAGTTGATTGCTCAAATCCCATGTTTCCTTACTTGTTTGTCTGCAATGAAAAGGAAGCGGCGTGGGGATAGCTGTTTCCTGGTTGGTTCTTGTTTTTGGCGAATACGTGCAATTTGAAGTTGCCGGTTTTGGGGTAGTTGGCAACAATTGTCATTTGGTGCTGGTTGCGATGGATTTGCACGTATTTTCTGGGAAGTTCTTGGGAACCGGATTTCACAACGGCTAAAATATCAATATCGGTAGGAGCTTGCAAAACCAGTTTGAACTCTCCCGATGTTGACACTCTCACGAATAGAATTCGTGAGATTCTCGCTTCATCGGGTGTGCCTAGATAGATTCGCTATGCTAACCCATCCCC
>NZ_LNDC01000039.1 GCF_001870905.1 Geitlerinema sp. PCC 9228 | reverse complement strand
GAATTTCGGTTGCAGGTGCAGCCAGCCGGCAAATAGGAATACGGCTGACATCAGCATCAAGAAGATGGCACCTTGGTACAGGTCACCGTTGGTGCGCATACCGATGGTGTACCACCACTGATATACGCCGGAATAGGCGACGTTAACTGGGTTGGCAGCTCCCGCTTGGGTAAAGGCGTCGGTGGCTGCTTCGCCGAATTGTGGATCCCAGATGGCGTGGGCAATGGGTTGCACGTTTAGGGGATCTTGGATCCACTGCTCGAAGTTTCCTTGCCAGGCGACGTGGAACAGGTTGCCGCTGGTCCACAGGAAGATGATGGCGAGGTGACCGAAGTGAGAGGCGAAAATCTTTTGATAGAGATTTTCCTCGGTCATGCCATCGTGGCTTTCAAAGTCGTGTGCGGTGGCAATCCCGTACCAGAGACGTCTGGTAGTGGGGTCTTGAGCGAGGTCTTGGCTAAATTTTGGGAATTTGGTTGCCATAGAGCTATCTAAAGTTTTTTTGCCTTACTCCTACCAGCAATCGAAAATCCAGCGAGTAGGACAAAAGCTTCTAATGGCTAAGGATACCTATCTAGAGCTAGGAGTTCAAGCAGATTTTAAGGAACTTGATAAAACCGGTGCTCGGGGCTGCTTTTGGCTGCAGGTGGCAGGTGCGATCGCGCTCGGGGTGCCATACAGCAAAGGTTTAACTAGTTCTAAAATGGGGCAGTGTTGGTGGTTTTGGATGGGGTTTGGGGACGGTTTGACCCACCCAACCATCGCCAAAACCTTTACATTTCTTAATGAAAAGTTATAAAGCTAGTGTATTTTGCCTTCGGTGACCATCCAGTTTTCCGGGCGAAATTGGTCGCCTCCCATCGCTTGTTGCCAGAGTTGGTAGCCTTGTGGGTTTAAATGGATACCATCGGTGGTTAAGTGGTCGTACAGACGACCTTGGGCATCGCCAAATCGTTGGAATAAATTTTTGTAAATTGCTCCCCGAGCGTGCGCGATCGCTTTGAAATTGCGATTCAACCGGGCAATGCGTTGGTTGGAAATCTCCCCATTCCGCGTGGGCAAAATCGATTGCACGAATATTTCTGCCTGGGGGTGCATCTGGCGCAAGCGAGTGACAATGGCTGCCATATTTTCTAAAATTGCGCGATCGCTTGCCCCCTGCAGCAAATCATTAATCCCCGCCATCACATAAATGCGATCGGGATTCGTTTGGGCAAAATCCCCCAATCGCCGTAAAATCCCCGCCGTCGTATCTCCAGAAATCCCCTGATTCAACCACAACCTCCCCGCAGGCAATCGTTCCCGGGGATACCACAAACTCAAAGAATCCCCCAACAAAACGCTCAACCGATTGTTTCCCTGACCGTTTGCCACCGCCTGCGCCTCCAACCGCAACAACCGCCGCCATTGCTGGTAAGTAGGTTGCCGACTAGCCGATTGCCAAGCTTCGTGAAAGCTGCTAGCGGGCAAACGGGTATAAATGGTACCAGAACGCAACGCCATCCACCGCTGCTGGTAAAGCTGCGCCCCCGAACTCGGCTGTATCCTATCCGGGTCCACCGCTGGTAAATACGCCATTGCCCTCGGCAACGGTGGCAGCGACGGTCTAACTGCGGGAATTGCCATCGATTCTGCCGGCGAAGCTTGGGGGAGTTTGCCCGTTTCCCGGGTCGAATCCATTGTTGCTGGCGGTTCCGCTGCTAAGGTAGCCTCGGAAAACCAATTGCCCGCAGCCAGCAATCCCAACGCCACAACATAGGAATGCTTCAAAACCAAATTCCCTCCCATCTGGATGCTCGCTGTCTTCCCTTGCAATTTGAACCAGTCTATTTCAGGATGAATTACCGTAGTTTGCAGGCAAAGGCCGCCGATAAATAAATTTTTATAAAGCTCAGCGGTAATTTTGGGACTAGATTGTCCGTGGTTCCCTAGAATATTTGATTAAAGGCGTTAGGAACGAGCGTCGTTAGACGTGGATGGCTGACTTCTCCCCCCAAAAGTTGTGGTAAGCAAACTCGCACCACCTGATGAAGATGGGAGGATGAGGTAGTCACGTGAAGCGCCAAAAACAGCTAGTTCCGTGGAAGCGAGCTAGCGTATCGTTCATTAGCTCGTCCCATAACCATACAAGGAGAGGAAATTTCCTATGGCAGACGCTAGAGACGTAGAAATGGTAAAAGCCTACGGTGGCGATCCTTTTACCGGTCATTTGTCCACCCCCGTCAGCGACTCCGCTTTTACCAAAGCTTTTATCGGTAACTTGCCTGCCTACCGTCCTGGCTTATCTCCCATTTTGCGGGGACTGGAAATTGGCATGGCCCACGGTTACTTCCTCGTGGGTCCTGAAGTTATCGTTGGACCCTTGCGGGATTCCGCTTATGCCAACTTTGGCGGTTTGATTACGGCGATGGCCATTGTCTTGATTGGCACTGCCGCCATGGCAGCCCACGGTTTGGTTTCCTATCCCAACACCAAAATGGCTGACTCTGACGAACCTTTGAGTACTTCCGAAGGTTGGAGTCAATTTGCCGGTGGTTTCTTTATTGGTGGCATGGGCGGTGCGTTTGTCGCCTATTTCCTCCTAGAAAACTTTGAAGTTCTTGATAGCATCCTCAGGGGGACCATTAACTAACCCCCCCGATTGGCCTGTGCTTTGAGCCTGATGGCGTACGTAATTTATTAAGGAGTATTTGACATGAGTGGAGAATACGCAGCTTCCTGGTTGCCTTGGATTATGATTCCCATTGTGGGTTGGTTGCTTCCCGCTGTTGGTATGGGATTGCTATTTCTGTACATTGAAAGAGACCAAATTTCTGAAAACTAATCACCCCAATGGGGCGATTTGTGGGAGAATTCCCATTTGGTCGTAAGCCATTTCTGATGGCGCTTTTGGTTTATCCTCCGCTGTTGCAGCGGGGGATTTGTTTTGTGGTTTTGGCTACATTTGCTGGGGATAAAACTTTCCTAAAGTCAATGCTTCGTCGATCGAACTCTTTATGATTGATGCTGCTTGGGATTGTCGGTATTTATGTGGGGGTTGGGTGGTTGCAGCGAGCGATATACTAACGAAGATAGAGCAAAAGTACTCATGTAGCTGGCAGGAGCAACGTATATATGGCACGAGTCGCAATTAACGGATTTGGGAGAATCGGACGGGCTTTCATGCGGATTGCCTACCACAATCCCAACGTAGAAGTGGTCGCTATCAACGATATTGCTTTACCAGCCGACCAATCGGCGTACATGCTGCAATACGATTCCGTTTACCGTCGCTTTCCCGGTGAGGTTTCCTACGACGATAAGGGATTGGTGGTTGATGGTAAATCCATTCCCATTTTGGCGGAAAAGGACCCCACGGCTTTGCCTTGGAAAGATATGGGCGTTGACGTGGTGATTGAGTCTACTGGGGTGTTTCGTACCGCAGAAAAGGCTGGTGCCCACATCAGTGCTGGTGCCAAAATGGCAATTATCAGCGCCCCGGCTAAAGGTGGCGATGTGCCCACGGTGGTTTATGGTGTCAACGATGGTAGTATTGATACCAGCCGCGATCGCGTGATTTCCGCTGCTTCCTGTACCACCAACTGTTTGGCTCCCATTGCCTATATCCTGCATAAAGAATTTGGCATTGAAAAAGGCTGGATGACCACAGTTCACGCCTACACCGCCGACCAACGGGTGGTGGATATGGCCCACAAAAACTGGACGCGCGGACGGGCGGCAGCGCAAAATATTGTTCCCACCAGTACCGGGGCTGCCAGTGCTGTGGGTTTGGTTCTGCCGGAATTACAAGGCAAGCTGGATGGCATTGCTTTGCGCGTTCCCACGCCTACCGGTTCGGTGGTGGATTTGAATGCTATTGTCGGCAAATCGGTTACCGTCGAGGAAATTAACGAAGCTTTCAAGAAATACGCCCAAGGCGACATGAAAGGTGTTCTCGCTACCAGCGAATTGCCTTTGGTTTCTTCTGACTGCGTTGCCGACCCCCATTCTTCCGTTGTTGATTTGGGGTCTACCAAGGTGATGGATGGCAATTTTGTGAAGGTTCTTTCCTACTACGACAACGAGTGGGGCTACAGCAATCGCTTGGTCGATTTGGCAGCGAAGATGTAGGTTCGCTGGCTAATTGATAGTCAGTTTACCGCATGAATCAGGAGCTTGAAAGCCCTGACTTTTTAAAGCAGGGATGAAAAGCGACCCGTGCGGCTTCAGCCGCCGTCA
>NZ_LNDC01000038.1 GCF_001870905.1 Geitlerinema sp. PCC 9228 | reverse complement strand
GACGGCGGCTAAAGCCGCACGGGTCGCTTTTCATCCCTGCTTTAAAAGGTCAGGGCTTTCAAGCTCCCGATTCACGCCGTAAATGCAGCGACAATGGGGTTGGTTAGATTATGCGATCGACAACCGTTCCCGAGGCAGCTTCCAAACAATCCCCCATGCGATCGCCGTTGTGAAAACCTGCTAAAATTACATCGCTGGTTTTGCCCCAAGCAATATGGCCGTTTTGGTCGATACCAATAGCCCCCAAATCTCGCTGCCGGCTTTCCGCTTCCGCAAACGAACGCCCAAATGCTTCCGGCAACGACCAACCGTCACTCACCCGGATGGCAATTCTCGCAGCCAAACACTCATCAATAATATCCTCGCCAATGCCGGTACAGCTTACGGCTGCCTCACTGTTGGCATAATTGCCCGCTGGCATCGCCGAATCGCTGACGCGACCCACTCGTTCAAATCCTTTGCCGCCGGTGGAAGTTCCCGCTGCCAGATTGCCATTTTCATCGAAAGCAACGACACCAATGGTTCCGCGACCAGCAGATTCTGCCACCACATCCGCCATGGAACGCTGAAAGGCACCTTTGCGGTCTTGCAGCCATTCTTGCAAGCGTTTTTCCGTACTGGGGTCGTAAACGGGTAGTTGTTGTTCCCGGGCGAGTTCTTGGGCACCATAATCGGAGAGAACGCGATCGCGCTCTTGCTGCAATTTTTGTGCCAAATCGATGGGATGTTGTATCCGGGAGACATTGATAACCCCGCTAAAACTTTGGCGGGTACCATCCATGAATCCCGCACTCATGCGAATTTGCCCGTCTGATTGCAATACCGAACCGGTACCGGCGTTGAAAATGGGGTCGTCTTCCAAAATTCGGCATCCCTGAACGACGGCTTCTTTAGCGCTAACGCCATCGGTAAGTAAATTATAGACTTGCGCGATCGCTTTTTGTAAGGACTGACGAACGGCATCAATGCCGCCTTTGCTTTGTAAGGAACTGCCAGCGCCCCCGTGGAGAATCAGCTTTGGCTGTACTTTGGTCATAATCAAGTTGGATGGGTTGAAGTTCGCAAAATATTGTCCAATTTTAAAATATCGTAGACCCCCCTGGCATTGGCTTCAAGACGAGTTTTGTTGGTGGCGGCGACGGCGGCAGCGTTCGGAACAGTATTTTACTTCATGCCAACAGTCTTTCCATTTTTTGCGCCAGGTGAAAGGACGCTGGCAAACCGGACAAATTTTGCTGGGTAGCTTTCCCAACGATTTACGACCCATGAAAATTCTAGATATTCTACAATTAACTTTCTGTATTTATTGTATAGCTAGCGAAATATCCAACTAGTTAAATCAAAATGACAGATTCGGTGCCTTCTCTCAAAGTGGTGTTGGTGGAACCTGCCGGAGAACGTAACGTCGGTGCGATCGCGCGGGTTATGAAAAACTTTGGCTACCGGCAGTTGGTATTGGTCAACCCCCAATGTTCCTGGCAAAGCAAAGCCGCAGCCGATATGGCTGTACACGCCAAAGATATTTTAACCGCCGCCCAAGTTGTCTCTAGCGTACCAGAAGCTCTCACTGGCTGTAGCCGAGCGATCGCAACCACTGCTAGAGCGCGACGGGAAATTCTACTGGAAGGTCCACAACCAGCCTTTCAATGGCTGCTGCAAGAACCGGCAGCCCTAATTTTTGGTCCGGAAGACCGGGGATTGAGCAATGAAGAGTTGCAACATGCCCAGCGCTATGTTTGTTTGCCCACCAGCACCGAATATCCCTCGTTAAATTTAGCGCAATCAGTCGGTATTTGTTTGTACGAACTGGCCAAACTTGACCGAGAACAGAAATTTCAAACATCAACACCGTCATCCGAAACCCTACAGGGGGCAGAATCCTCTTTACCAATTGGTCAACATCCATCAAGATTAGAAAAGAGCGCCCCCATCGAACAACTGGAAGGGTACTACCAACAATTAGAAGCTCTGTTGCTGAAAGTTGGTTTTCTCTATCCCCACACGGCAGCCAGTCGAATGCAAAAATTGCGGCAACTGTTCAACCGCGCTCAGCCTGCCGATACAGAAGTTGCCATGCTCAGGGGCATCATCAGTCAGATAGAATGGGCGCTTTCTGTATCTGGCTATTCTACCGATTCTTCCGAAGAAGGTTCCCAACAATCTTAATTTTCGATGGGAATTTTGCAGGGAACAATCTCAATTGGCTCGTTACATAGAACGAGATACCGAGAACAAACGGTTAAAATTGGGCTGGTATTTTTGCTGTTGCTTCGGAAACGAAATTGCCAATGAAATGAACTTGTTTCCAAAGCGTTCTATTCGATCGTCTGTATGTGTTGGTTGTAGGAGTAGGCGGTAACTTGTGAGAATTCCCAATAATCGTTCGTTATTACATTTGCTCTCCGATTCCACGAAATCGCGCCGTGGCACCGAAAAAGAATCGCCCAAAGCATCTCCAAAAAATTCCCAAAACGGGGCGAAAAAAGGCCGGAAGCGCAAAAAATCCCAGCGTACTAAGTCATCGGCTGCCGCCAATCGCCGCCGTTCTTCCATATCGAAAGCGGCATCAAGTCCCAACGCACGTCGCCGCCGTACCAGCCAATCTACCAGCCAATCTAGCCCCAGCACAAGAAGAACTTCCCGTGGTTCTACCAACAGAGAACCACAACCAAGCCGTAGTTCCTCTAGAGTAGAACCCTTATACCACCAACAGACACAACCCCGATCCCCAGGGTCTCCCGAAACGGGGAGAACCTACAATCCGTGGGCACCCCATCCATCCTCCCGGCAACGCCCAGCAACCCCCGAAAACACCACCCATTCCCAAACGCCATCGCGTACCAATACTGGTGGTTCCCCACAACGCAGTTCTCGCCAGTCTGCCAACGCTGGCACTAGTAAAAAGCGTTCTGGCAGTACCGCCAAATCCCAAAAACCAAAGCCACAAACCAACCGCCGCCGTACGCGCAAACCCCGCAAAAAAAGAAAACCATCGCCTCTGTCACCGTTGTTATACGTCGTTCGTTTGACCATCGCGGGGGTGGGGTTAAGCGCGATCGCGGGAACGTTTATTTCTGTTTGGCATCCTACTGTAGACCCGCAACTCAACCAGCAAAATTTAGCAGAGGCACAAGAAAATCGCCAGTTGAGTGGTATGGCGACGCCGGGCAACTGGAATGGCAGTTTGGAAACATCCTATCCGGAACTGTCTCTGAAATATGAACTCGATTCTTTAAAAAGTCAGTGGAAGGAAATTGTTAGCAACTATTCTCGATTTGATGTGGGAGCGTTTTTATTGGATTTGGATACGGGGGCTTATATTAATCTCAATTCTAAGGCGAGTTATTCTGCTGCAAGTACGATTAAAGTGCCTATTTTAATTGCTTTTATGCAAGAAGTGGACGCTGGCAATATTCAATTGCAAGAAAAGTTAGAAATGAAAGAAAAGCATGTGGCTGGGGGATCGGGTAATTTGCAGTACCAACAGGTCGGTACCCAGTATACGGCTTGGGAATTGGCGAGTAAAACCATTGCCATTAGCGACAATACAGCTACCAATATTTTAATCGATCGTTTGGGAGGTATTGAGAAACTCAACCAACGGTTTCAATCTTGGGGATTGCAGACGACACGCTTGCGAAATCCCCTCCCGGATTTAGAAGGAACCAATACCACCAATCCCCAAGAACTCGCCAAGTTGATGGCATGGATCGAACAAGGGCACATGCTGACCTTGCGATCGCGCGATCGCTTGTTGCATTTGATGCGACAGACGGAAAATGACTCTTTACTGCCCCAAGGTTTGCCATCTCAAGCCTCCATAGCTCACAAAACTGGTGATATTGGCTCTTTACTCGCTGATGTGGGGACCATTGATTTGCCCAACGGCAAGCGTTATTTGCTAGCAGTCATGGTGAAACGCCCCCACAACAACTATGTAGCGGCAGATATTATTCGGAAAATCTCGCAAACCACGGCTAAATCTCTCAATTCACCCGAAGCTATGAGTCATACGAAATCCGATATTGCTAAACCACAAACATAACCCGAACCGTCCCCCTTTACAAGCAGGGCTGTTTCATTTTCGGGGGGAAATTCTAAAAAAA
>NZ_LNDC01000037.1 GCF_001870905.1 Geitlerinema sp. PCC 9228 | reverse complement strand
GAACCACCAAGAACCTGCCGAAAAAACACTGGTTAGATGCCGCCTGCGTGGGAAAATCTACTCCCAAAAACCTCAAAGTCAAAGAGCCTCTGTTGGGGTGGCTGCCTTTCCCGCAGCAGTTCTTGCCCCAGCCAGGCCAAATCCATGGCATGTCTTGCCCGTGCCGACACGCCCTAGCAAGTTAGATCCAAGGGGGTAATATATGAATTTTTTTTGACGATGCTGGAATAAATTGATGGCATTTTCCAGTTTTCTTTACTAATTGGGAGGGTAGAGCCGCAAGATTTGCCTAAGAGACTCCTCCAAACCAAATGCCGCGTTTTTCTCCAATTCGGTCTTATCGAGATAAGGGGGCATCCACGGCACCTTTGTGAGAATCTTTATCGGCAGATGGTTAGAGACTGCTAGACCTTAACTACTTCGGTGCATAACCAGTTCGTTTTCGATACAAATGTCTGGGTAACATCCCAGGCAGAAAGCGACTAGAAGGGCAGGTTTGCTACCGAAATCATTGTTTCCGTTTGGTATACGGCTTCTGGTTTATTTAGCTACAGTTTGAGAATTTTTGTAGAAGAAATACTTAATGATAACCGATCTTTTAATACGGGAAAATCCACTTCTACTTCGCTTCTACCATAAATCTACTATGAATAGAAAAAAAAAAGTTCTGGGAAAATCGCTTAATTAAGTTATATCGCTTTTCAGAAAAAGGCAATTCTTGTATAATGAGGTTAGGAGGGCTACGAACCATTCTCCCGAACGCATAAGGAAAACCAGAGGACCTAGATGGAGAAATGCCTAGATCGAAGTGCAATGCATTTTTCCGAACGCTCGCCTACTTGAATCCGATAGCGGTAGCTAGAGGGTTGGCTTTGCCAAGCCAAGGCGGATGTACATTTAAATGCAGCCCTCGTTCAATGAAGTTGCCATGGAGATGTATACTCCGTACCCAAACCGGCCACCGCCAGTCCCTTGCCAAGTTGGTCCGGTAGCTACCCGCACTTTCCATCTCGGTCATGGAATCCGACGCTTGCGTTACCTCCCAATCTATTGATGAGGTATTAAGTAAGAGCCCTGCTGATAAGAGGTAATACTGCACTCAAGAGCTATGCATCAAAAATTTCAAGATTTCCTCAAAAACGAAGCCGATCGCCACGAAATTTCCCGCGCCGAGCGGGAAGCCCTTATCCTGGCAATGGATGGTTACGAAATTTCGACCATTGCCGAACGGTTGGGAGTGAAACCGGAAGCGGTACGTCAGCGGCTTAGCCAGGTTTACCACAAATTCAACATTGAAGGCAGAGGCCCGGTGAAGCTGGCCAAACTGCAACAACTGTTGAGAGCGCGCTATCAAGAATATCAAGCCCGCTCTCAAGAGGTAACTGGTGCTGACGGAACCACCTTGGTTGGCGAAGAATTCATGCCCCGTTGGGAACTTTCGGAAGCTCCCGACGTATCTATGGGTTTCTACGGACGGCAAGAGCAGCTGGAAACCCTACAAAAATGGGTTTTACAGGAACAATGCCGCCTGGTGAGCATCATTGGTTTGGCGGATGTGGGCAAAACTTATCTGGCCGCCAAGCTCACCCATCAGATTAAAGATAAATTTGATTGTGTGGTTTGGAAGTCCTTGCATCGGACGCCGCCACTACATGAGTTCTTAGAAGAAATCCTGCTGCTATTTGTCAATAAAAAATCGCTGCCGGAAGATACTTCTTCGCGGATGACCTTATTTTTGGATTGTCTGCGGCAGTATCGTTGTCTAATTGTTTTCGACGAAGTGGAACGCATCCTCAGAGGCAGCGATCGCTTCGGACGCTATCAAGAAGCATTTGAAGACTACGGCATTCTGTTGCGGCGCATTGGTTCGGAACAGCACCAAAGTTGCTTGGTCCTCACGAGTTGGGAAAACCCCCTAGACGTTCACAAGCTGCAAGGTGCCACCAATCCCGTGCGTTCGGTACAGCTGTCCGGACTTACCCATGACGAAGCGCGGGAAATTCTGGAAGCCGAAGGTCTCAGCGGCGAAGAAGAATGGGATTGGCTGATCGACACCTATCGCGGTCACCCGCTGAACTTGAAACTCATCGCCCAAACCATTCAAGAATTGTTTGAAGGGGATGTGGCAGCATTCAAGGAATTCAATACCCTGCTGATTGGCAATACCCCCATGCCGCTGCAAGAGCACTTCCAACGTCTGTCGCCTTTAGAACGGCGCGTGGTGGAATATTTAGCCACGGAAATGGAAGGAGAAGCTGTTTCCTTCCCCGAGTTGCTGAAGGGGTTGAAATCGCCTCCTTTAGGAACTTCCGAACTCATCGAAGCTCTGGAATCCCTCAAACAGCGATCGCTGGTGGAACCGGCCAAAACCGGTAGCGGCAGTTCCAAACAAATGCAGTTCTGCCTGCAACCCATCGTCAAAAAATACATTCAGAGCGAACTAGCAGAATCCACCACTGCAGAGTAAAGGATGCTGCTTGCAGCCAATCCTTCGAGAAAGTAACGCCTAGCAACCCACTAGCCACCGGTTAGTGGGTGTCATCCTAGATATTCAGAGATGGCATCAGTTTGGTTCTATAGACCGCCAGTAGCCGAACCTGTAGCCGTCTTCAAAGAGAAACTGCTCTCGGGTTGAACTACCCCCATGTAGGCGATGGTCTCCCCTCTGTGGGACGCCAGCACCATCGCCTCAAGAGACCGACAACTCCAGTTGAATGCTTTTAACTCCCCCAAGGGCGTCATGAGACGCCATCGCCAGCCGAGGAATTGCTCGTCAACATCGAGGGAGGGAAGTTTTTTGGTCAGCACCCCGGCTGAAGCATAGGGGCTTCATGCCTCCAGCTTCGGGTAGTTGACCAGCCTGAGCTCTTTGGGGCTATGTTTTTAGAGTCATAGCACTTTCGGTGTTGGTCGCCCTGCCGTTAACGGTTAAACCGCCCTACCAGGGGTCAGGCCGTGCCGTTAGCTCCACCAGCCCGAAAAACATTGGCCAGGAAACAGGGTAGGCGATTCCGGCTCTAACACCGACAGAGCGGAAACTGCACCTCTTTTCGCTCTCTCCGGGCATGGGGAAAGTGACTCAAGTCACTGTTCGTTTTTCCTCCCGGCGCTCCAGCGACAGGGCTTGCAAACGTATCGAAGATTTTCCGTAAAAATCCCGACAATCTGGATATTTGCCAGAATTGCCGTATGTCTTTGGTTATCAACGATCGCTACCAATTAATTCGCCCCTTACGACCTTTAGATGCGCGACATCCAACGGAACTTTGGCAAGTGACCGACGGCGAACAACAGTTGGTCATGAAATTGCTCAAAGATGCCAATCCCAAGCGCATAGAAGCCTTTGAACGAGAGGCGTTTGTGCTGCAGCGTCTGTCTCACCCCGGCATTCCCAAAGTGGACGCTGACGGATATTTTTCTATAGACGCGCAGGCTGTGCTATCTGGGGAGAACCATGGCAATCGAAACCTCTCTGGAAAACTATTCCAGCATCAAGAATCCTTACCTGCCTTGGTCATGGAATGGGTGGAGGGGGACACACTAGAATCGTGGCTGCAAAAATACGGTCCCATTTCCCAGAAAACAGCCATTAACTGGTTGCAACAGCTGGCAGAAATTCTGAGATATCTCCATAGCAGCGGCTTTTTCCATCGGGATATCAAACCTGAAAATATCATATGCCGCCCGGATGGAAAATTAATGTTAATTGATTTTGGTTCCGTCCGAGAAATGGATGCCGTTTATCTGGCCAAAATCAGTTGGGGCGAAGAGATTGCCGAAATTTCCGGCATTACCGCCATCGTTTCGGCTGGCTATACACCGCCAGAACAAGTTCAGGGCAAAGCTGTTCCCCAATCCGACTTCTTTGCTTTGGGACGCACCTTGGTTCGCTTGCTTGCCGGGCAGCATCCCGCTCAAATGCCGCAAGATACAGATACCGGAAGGCTCCTGTGGCGAGAACAGGTACCGGAACTGTCGGCGGCTTTGGGAGATTTGCTCGATGAAATGATGGCACCTTCTCCCGGACAGCGACCGCAAACCGCACAAGCCATCTGCGATCGCTTGCAATCGAAAAATTGGTGGGTACCACCGAAATCCAGTTGGTTGCCAATTCTCAATCCCTTCCCCAAACTTTCCGCTTTCATATTTGCCCTACTTTTGGGAACCGGTACATTTATAAGCTTTTTTGAAGGGCGGCCTTGGCTGTTTCAATACACCTACAACCGCGGTGTTAACGAACTTCAGGAAGCCCAGAGCCTTCCCCTATCTTCCGAACAACGCCAACCCCAAGTTGAAAATGCCCGCTGGTGGTTGCAAAAAGCCCTATGGCTGCGCTACGAACCAGCCAAAGCCCATTATTCTCTGGGACAAGCCTGTTTGGAAGTCCAAGACTTTGCTTGCGCTGCCCAACAATTTCGCCAAGCAACCAGCGACCCAAAAATAGCCGTTTTGGCTTTAAATAACTTAGGATACGTTTCCATCAAGCAAAAAAAATACCAACAGGCAGAAGAATATTTATCCCGTGCCTGGCAGCTGCTCAATCCCAGTGCCCAAGCAATTCCCGACCAAAGTCCCAACCAAGATAGCCAACCATCCAACATCAACCAGTTGCTCCGGTATACTATTAACAAGAATTACGGTTGGGCTTTGTTAGAGCAGGGAGATCTCCAAAGAGCAGCAGAAAGATTGCGCGCAGCCACAACGGCAGCCTCCGATCGCGCCGCCGGCCACTGTTTGCTAGCACAGGTGAAAGAACGTCAGGGAGAAAATGCCATCGATCTTTGGCAGCAGTGCTATCTTTTTGCTTCTCCTTTGGAGTCCATTGAAGAAAAAGAATGGCTGCAACAAGCCCGGCAAAAGCTAGACAATGCAGGACATTTGTTATGAAAGGTAGGCTACCAACGGTCGTTTTTGTCACTTTAGCAGCCGCTGCTACTTCCTCAGGCGTTTGGCTGGGAAAATTGCTATCGCCACCGGTGCAGGCACAACCCCCCAGCGTTGGAGAAGAATGTCTTCCCATCGCCGATATAACCAGTGTTGACGGGAAAGTACGCCATAAAAGGGTGAGCTGGGACGAGTTTCACCAAGCCGAAGAGGGCAAATCTCTCTGCCGCGGCGATCGCTTGCAAGTACTGGAAGGGGGAAGCGCTAGCATTGTCTGTCGCGCTGACGGCAAAACCATATCTGTCTCCGAAGAAGACCAACCTTGGCTGGTGAACCACCACTGCCGCTCTCCCGAATGGAGTCAAATCGATGATACTGCCGTTCCCAATCCCCGCAGCGGCGATCGCGAACTCGAAATTCTTTCCCCGCAAAACACCTTACTGCCTACCCCGCAACCCACCATCCGTTGGACGCCCATCGCCGGTGCCGCCAGCTATACCATTCAGGTTAACCAAGTCGATGGGGATAGTTGGTCCCGGGAAAACCTAACCACCACCGAGCTTGCCTATCCATCAGAAGAAGAAGCTTTACAATATCCCTACAGTTACAAACTCACCATTTTTGCCTTTGACGGCGAAGGCAACGAAATTGCCAAAGACAGCAAAATATTATTTACCATACCCGAGAGCAAAGCTCCCTAACCCTCCTCTTTCTATAAAAATATGCAAGGGAATACTCCCAAAAAAACAGGGGCACTTTATTTTGATTTTGAAGTGCCCCGAAAAAAATACATCCTATTATCTATTGCAAGAAATTATAGAGGTATCCTTATTCCACCCCTGCCATTTCTTCGATGGGATTGCCAGAACGTTCGGTACTGCCGGGTTTATCTTGACGAATAAGCAAATCGAAAGCATGTTCGCCCACAGCCGCCCTGACATCGTCTTCCAGTTCGTGGAAAACATTGCGGTTGAGGGCAAAAGCATAATTAGCCTCGTCTACAATTTTCTGCGCCGTTTCGTCATCCACAGGCAAGCTGTTCAGGGTATCTCGATAGCGAGCTTTAAACGCCCGACGGGCTTCCACCGTGGGAATTTCATCAAACTCGTGCAACCCGGTGCCCCGATCGGGAGGTAAATTCAGCGCCGAACGGGTAATGTTGCGCAAACTTTGTCCGCCAGACAAATCCCCCATATAGCGAGTATAGGAATGGGCAACCAACAACGCCGGATTTTCCTTAGAAACTTCCAAAATGCGGTTCACGTAGACCTTCCCTGCCGGCGAAGCCGCAATTTCATCGCGCCAGTTTTCGCCATAGTAGAAAGCCAAATCCTCTTCCAGCTTTTGGGTTCGGTTCAATTCAGGGAAATACATAGGACCCACCACCGGATGGTTTTGATGGCGCTGGATTTCTGCCTCTAGCGTACTGTAAACATAATACAAATCGGCAGTTAGCTTGCGGAAAGGCTCCCATTCTACAACGCCTTTGAGGAAGCATTTCATGAAAGCCGTATTTTCGGCTGCGGTATGGGAATGTTTGGTTCCTTCTCGTAGTTGTTGTGCTAAATTTGTACTCATTTTGCTTGACGGTGGTTTTGGTTTTCAGGCTATATTTTCAATCTGACTTTTTAATCACTATATAGCGATTAAAAAATAAATGAAAGCCAACTTTGGAAAACTTAACTTTGAACAACCGAGCTGACGAAAAAAGACGGGAGCTTGAAAGCCCTACCTCTTTCCCAGCAAGGATGAAAAGCGACCCGTGCGGCGGTCGCCGCTGTCAAAATGTGCTACACTTGCATTGAAAGTACGTCCACAATGGGGGCGGAAAAACGCTTGCCGAGGGGAATGTCGCCGGGGATGGGCTAGCTCTGTGCGCGAATCTCTTCACAGGCACACCCAACGAAGCGAGAATCTTACGAATTCTATTGATAAGAGTGTCAAGGAGCGTACCGAATCGTGGGAGATTGGGAGTTTAGGGGCTTGGGAGATAGAAAAATGCAACGATACCAAATCCGATATACAAACATCCCAATTCCTTGTCAGGGCAATCTCGGTGTGGTTGCCCCCTAATGCACATTGCTACACTTTCGCAGTTGATCTATGTCGGATTCCGTCTGAATTATTTTCTCCCATGCTCGGTACGCCCTCATGCACCCATCCCCTACTTCCCACAACGCCAACCAACCCCACTCCCACGCCGTGCCAACTCCGCTTCGATTTCTGCCAAAACTTGGTTTTTAGAAACTTGCCAATGGGGTGCCAGCAACGTATTGTGGAGCGCATCCCCCATAAACCGCTGTACCACAGTATAGGGGGGTAGATATTCTAGAAAATCGCAAACGAGAGGAATGTAGGCTGCTGGGGTCAGCGTTTCTACCTTACCGGCAGCGTATTCTTTCGCCAAAATCGTGCCCTTGACAATGTGAAGGTGGTGCAACTTAATACCAAAAGCAGCAAAATCAAGGGGCGCTACCAAATCCCCCAAACGCTTGGCTGTCTCCCGCATCATCTCCGGCGTTTCCCCAGGTAAACCCAGGATAACGTGAACGCACAAATGCAATTGACGACCGGAAGCGCGCTGCACTGCATCGGCAAATTCTGCCCACGTATGCCCCCGGTTGAGGCGGTTGAGGGTGCTATTGTGGCTGCTTTCCAAGCCCAACTCCAGCCACAAATGGTTTTTTTGGGCATAGGCTTGTAACAGGTCTAAAACTGGGTTGGGAACGCAATCGGGTCTTGTGGAAATATCCAATCCCACAATGTCAGAAACGGAAAGAGCTTCGTCGTAGAGCGCTTGTAATTGGGGGAGGGAGGCGTAGGTATTGGAATAGGATTGGAAATAGGCGAGAAAATACTTGTAATTGGGGTGTTTTTGACGGATGCAGGCGATTTGTTGTTGTAGTTGTTCGCGTATGGATAGATGGCGTTTGCCCCACCCCAAACTAAAGCTACGATTGTTGCAGTAGGTGCAACCACCGCGGGATTTGCTGCCGTCGATGTTGGGGCAAGTAAAGCCGCCGTCAACGGAAATTTTTTGTACCCGCTTCCCGAAGCGATCGCGGAAAAATTTTCCTAAGGTATATAATTGCGCTTGATTGGCAGTAATTTTTGGAGCAGGATCTTGTACCATAGCTGTTCGCAGCCCTTTTTGCGATCGCCGTCCCGATTTTCCTAATACTGGAGATACCATATTAGCTTGATGGTAGCGTTTGTTGCCTTTGGACGAACCATTTTGATGCAAATTTTTATGTTTTGGGTGCCTGTATGTCTAATAAAAGTATCGGTCTAGATGATTCTCTACACAACTACCTGCTGTCCACTTCCTTGCGAGAACCGCAGATTGCCCAATTGCTGCGGGAAGAAACTGCCCGCATGGAATCTGCCAGAATGCAAATTGCGCCGGAACAGGGTCAATTTATGGCTTTTTTGGTGCAACTGATGGGGGCGAAGAAAACGCTGGAAGTTGGCGTGTTTACTGGGTATAGTTCCCTGTGTGTGGCGCAGGCACTACCTACCGACGGTCGGGTGGTTGCCTGCGATGTGAGCGATGAGTATACTTCAATTGCACGTCGGTATTGGTCGGCGGCGGGGGTTGCCCAAAAAATTGACTTGCGACTGGCACCTGCTATAGAAACGCTAGACGATTTGTTGGGGAAAGGGCAAGCGGGAACGTTTGATTTTGCGTTTATCGATGCGGATAAAGAAAATTACTGGAATTACTACAAGCGATCGCTAGAATTGTTACGTCCTGGTGGTTTGGTTGCCATCGATAACGTGCTTTGGTCGGGAAGAGTGGCTGACGACAGCATTCAAGACCAAAACACCAAAGCCATTCGCGAATTCAATCAAAAAATTCATCGCGACGAACGGGTGGATATCAGTATGGTTCCCATTGCTGATGGTTTGACCCTAGCCAGGAAAAAGGCCTCCCCCATTTCTAAAAAATAGCGATCGCTTTAATGGTTCCATACAACAGGGCATTTCGTGAAGCATACCAAATCCGTACGGGAAAGACCCAATAATGGAATTTGGTCAAATTCCCTGTATGAGGTATTGACAAGGGGGACAGTTCAGGTTAAATTTTTGATTTGACTATATCGGATTTGGTATCCCCTACCAAAACGCGCCCATCATTTCTTGCAAATTTTTTAAAAAATGGTGGAACGACGCCACCAAAAATGGGTGGATGCCGGACTTTCTACAGATTCCTACATCCACCCAAAAGCAACCATATTTTTCATTGCTCTTGTTGGTCTCGATCGAGAAAATCGGGATAAACCCACTGGGATTCCGATGGTGGCTGCATGGCTTTCCTTCTAACTGCCTCTTCCGCCATTTCCAACATCTGGTCTAAAGGCGTTTCTTGGATAAACTTGGAAGCAGCAGCAGCATACTCGCGGTGGGGGCATTTATCCCCCAAAACGCAGCCGTTGACGCAAGCCACAGAACAATCAATTGTATTGGGGTCAGCCATAACTACCTCAAAAAAAAACGATCCAATTAGACAGGAATTACCTATAGCCTAATTGCACGAGTGGTATTTTTCCAAATCTTCCTGAAAGAAAGCGATCGCAACTTCCAAGCATCTCCACTTTCTCCCAAATACCGAACGAACGTAGTCGCTGGATTGGTTTATTGCAGCGTCGCCAGTGCCTTAAACAAAATACTGTTGACAAAGCCAAGGGCAATCGAGCCGAGCAAAGCACTGCCAATGCCCCAATTTAAGCGAAATCCAGAAACCAGCCAGGCAGCCAAACCAAAGATAATCGCGTTAATGACAATCGAGAACAAACCAAAAGTAAGCACAGTAACCGGGAACGCAAAGAACGCCAAAACCGGTTTCAAAATGGCATTCAGAATGCCAAACACTGCAGCAGAAAGCAAAGCTTTGCCGAAACTATCGATTTCGACGCCTGTGGGAATCTTGGAAATAATTAACAGACTAACAGCCGTTACCAGCCAGGAAATAATTAAACCAAACATAAAGCAGAAAGCTAATTTCAGGACAACTACCTTCCATTAAAACAAACTGCTCCTAGATTCCGCTTAGACGTTAAACCGAAATAGCATCACATCTCCCTCTTGCACCAGATAATCTTTCCCTTCACTGCGCAGCCATCCCTTCTCTTTCGCCGCATTCATATTGCCAGCTTTTACCAAATCTTCGTAAGCAATGGTTTCCGCGCGAATGAATCCCCGTTCAAAGTCCGAGTGAATCACGCCTGCAGCTTGGGGTGCCAGCATGCCAGCGCGAATAGTCCAGGCGCGGGTTTCTTTTTCGCCGGTGGTAAAGAAGGTCCGCAAGCCCAGCAAATCGTAAGTAGCGCGAATCAACGATTTCAAACCACCGGTTTCCACGCCCAAACTGGCTAAATAGTCCTCCTGCTCTTCTGGAGAGAGTTCCAGCAATTCCGATTCTACCTGTGCGGATACCACCACCACTTTCGCATTTTCCTCGCTGGCTCTTTGGCGTACTTTTTCCACCGATTCGTTCCCAGTTGCCAAGTCGGCTTCAGAGACATTGGCGGCGTAGATGACTGGCTTGCGGGTTAACAATCCCAGGGGTTTGATAATTTCTGCTTCTTCTGCGGTTAAATCCGCTAGCCTGGCGGGTTTGCCGGCATCCAAAACCGATTGCAGTTTTTCCAGAATTTCTAGTTCTGCTTGTGCCTCTTTGTGGGCGCGTGCCTGTTTGCGAACTCGTTCCATGCGCCGTTCTACCTGGGCCAAGTCAGACAAGCCGAGTTCTAAGTTAATGACATCGATATCGCGCCAGGGGTCTACCGAACCGGAAACGTGAACGATATCGTCGCTTTCAAAGCAACGCACCACATGCACGATCGCATCAACTTCGCGAATGTGGGAGAGAAATTGGTTGCCCAAACCTTCACCGCGGCTGGCCCCTTGTACCAAACCAGCGATATCTACAAATTCGATGCGGGTGGGAACAACTTGAGCGGATTGGGAGATTTCGGCGAGGGTGGGTAACCGTTCATCGGGAACGGCAACTACGCCAACGTTGGGTTCGATGGTACAAAAGGGAAAGTTGGCGGCTTCGGCTTTGGCATTGGAAACCAAAGCGTTGAATAGGGTGGATTTACCTACGTTGGGGAGTCCGACGATACCAGCTCTGAGCATAGAAGTTTTGCGATTGGAATTGGGCGTGAAAGAGATTGCTGGGGAAACTTTTGTCTATTATGCCAGAATAGCAGAATTACAATTTTCGCTAAAGTTGGGCGATCGCTCGGTTTATGGTCAATCCCAATCAAGCTCCCTTGATCGAGGTTTTGCAAAAAGTAGCCATGAACTCCCAGGTGCCTTTTTTTACCCCCGGACACAAACGCGGGCAGGGAATGGCGTCTGTGTTACGCCAGTGGTGGGGAGCGGAAGTATTTCAAGCGGATTTGCCGGAGTTGCCGGAGTTGGATAATTTGCTAGCTCCCAGCGGGGTTTTACAGCAGGCGCAGGACCTGGCAGCGGCGGCGTTTGGGGCGTCGCAGACCTGGTTTTTGACCAACGGATCTACGGCGGGGATTGTGGCAGCTATTCTCGCAACTTGTGGGGAAGGGGAGAAAATCGTGCTGCCGCGCAACGTTCACCAGTCAGTGATTTCGGGGTTGGTGCTATCGGGGGCGATGCCGGTGTTTGTGGAACCGGCGTACGATGAAGTTTGGGGGATTGCTGGTGGGGTGACTCCGTCGGCGGTGGCGGGGGCTCTGACGAACCATCGGGATGCCAAGGCGGTGATGTTGGTATCGCCGACCTATTACGGGGTGGCAAGCGATCTGGAAGCGATCGCGAATATTGTCCATCAGTACGAGATTCCGTTGTTGGTGGATGAGGCCCATGGGGCGCATTTTGGGTTTCATCCATCGTTGCCCCCCTCGGCCATGGCGTCGGGGGCTGATTTGGCGGTGCAGTCTACCCACAAGGTGTTGGGGGCCATGACCCAGGCAGGGATGCTGCACTGTCAGGGAGAGCGCATCGACCGGCAGCGGTTGCGGCAGAGCCTAGCTATGGTGCAATCGAGCAGTCCTAGCTATATTTTGCTGGCGACGTTGGATGCGGCTAGGCAGCAAATGGCCCTGCAAGGGCGGGAATTGATGGCAAATGCGTTGGCGTTGGGCGATCGCGCGGCCGTGGAACTGCAGCAAGTGGCTGGGGTTGAGGTTTGGGAACCCACTCAATTTCCCCGGCGCGATCGCAGCCGAATAACGGTGGATGTTTCCCAACTGGCTGGTGGTGGTTATGAGGTAGATGTGTTACTGCACGAGGAATTTGGTGTTACTTGCGAGTTGCCTACCCCATACCATTTGATGTTTTTAATTACCTTTGGCAATACCGAGGAAGATATCGACCAGTTGGTGGGGGCTTTTTGTGCGGTTGTTCGCCAGGGGGGGCGGAACTTTGATGGGAGGATTGTTCTCCCTGCCATACCCAGACCGGCGTTGGCTTGCTCGCCGCGGCAGGCTTTTTACGCTGCTCAAGAAACGGTGAGTTGGCGACAGGCGCGCGATCGCATTAGTGCGGTGTCGGTTTGTCCGTACCCACCGGGGATTCCTTTGTTGGTGCCTGGTGAAGTCATTTCAGAAGCAGCGATCGCCTATTTGGCCCAAGTGCAAGACAGCGGTGGCACCATCGTTGGCTGTAGCGATACCGACGAGCAAACCATCGCCGTCCTGGCAGAAGACCCAAAAAACGCTTGACGGGGGAGGCGATCGTGGTTTACCTTACAAATTTTTGCATGCAGCTCCCCTAGTATAGCGATCGCGTACTGGTGTGTACCGCGCCTCTACCCACTGGTTGGTATCGCTGCCCCCAACTGGGCAAATTTCCTCCAAAGGACATCTGCAAACATTGGTAGGGAAAATTTTTCGCCCTGATGCGCCTGTACGTCAAAATAGGGTATAGCGAAGGGGTTTAAAAACGGCTGACAATCGCCTTCTGGAAAGTGCGACTGGAGCTATTTACCATCAGGAGGGATCGAACCGCTTCGCCATATTTTGCTGTTTGCCATTTTTGTTCTCTGTTCCCCTTACCGAGAGTGTCCATATGTCTGTTCCCCTGTGGCCGTACGTGACGCCAGGCATTCCTGACGAACTTTTTGAACGCTTGCCGGGGATTCCCCTTAGCAAGCGGGAAGTACGTTTGATGATTATTTCGCAATTGCGGTTGGAAAAAACCTCTGTCTTTTGGGATATTGGTGCTGGTACCGGAACCATTCCCGTGGAAACAGGATTGCTGTGTCCGGAAGGGAAAATTATTGCCCTGGAACGGGATGAGGAAGTTGCTAATTTGATTCGCCGCAACTGCGATCGCTTCGGGGTTCCTCATGTAGAAGTAGTAGAAGGCAGCGCACCGGATTGCCTGCAAACCCTCCCCTACCGACCGGATCGCGTGTGCGTGGAAGGGGGCAGACCGATCGAACAAATTCTGCAAAAAGCCTGGACTTACCTACGACCCAACGGTCGGATTGTCGCCACAGCCTCTAATTTGAAAGACTTGTACGCCATTTCCCAAACCTTCTCCGAACTCCATGTTCGCCATGTGGAAGTGGTGCAACCGGCGGTGAACCGTTTGGAGTCGCGGGGCAGCCATCAAGCCTTTGCCGCCATTAGTCCCATGTTTATTCTCAGTGGCGAGAAGTTAGATTAAAACCAGTTTTTGCGTCGGCCTGGCCCTGGACTCGAAGGGTCGAAGGATGCCCTGTGCGGGCGTTAAAATCTGGTTAAGCCAACCCTGAATGGTTGGTGCTGGAGTTTTGGGGGAGTTTCCCCGAGCCGGCGCAACCTCAGGATCGCAAAAGCTACACAACCACGAACCACCTAACCAAATTATGCCTTGGTCTCGTATCCTCAGTGGATTGATTGCAATTGTTCTGGCGTTGGGCGTCACCATTTTAGGGGGCTGGTATTTTACGATTGGGGTCGGTATCCTCGTCTTCCTCGGCCAGCTCGAATATTTTCGCCTCGCCCGGGCAAAAGGAATTGCGCCGGCTGGAAAAACCACCCTGGTTGTCAGTCAAATCTTGCTCGTCGTGGCTACCCTTTCCGCGACCATCGACGATGCGGTGTTTCCGGTGCCACCGGCTACCATCACCGATGCGGTTTTGCCGGTGGCGGGCACGTTTATTTGTTTTTACCTGCTGTTTCAGCCTAAATTCGCTACTATTGCCGATATTTCAGCTTCGATTTTGGGGCTGTTTTATGGCGGCTATTTGCCTAGCTACTGGGTCCGCTTGCGCAGTTTGGACCTGTTTGCTACTCAAAACTTGCCTCTGGCTGGGTACTGGCCGGCGCAAATGGGCGATTGGCAAAATTTGCCCCAAGGATTGAGCGCTACGTTGCTGGGCTTTTTTTGTATTTGGGCGGCGGATATTGGGGCCTATGTAATTGGCAAAGGGTTCGGTCGCACCCGGCTGTCGGAAATCAGTCCGAAAAAAACTGTGGAAGGGGCAATTTTTGGCGTGTTCAGCAGTATTGCCGTTGCCCAGGTGGGGTCTTACTATTTGGACTGGACTTTTTGGCCCGCTAGTGGTATAATATTAGGTCTTTTGATTGGGCTGGCAAGTTTGTTGGGGGATTTGACGGAATCTATGATGAAACGGGATGCGGGGGTGAAAGACTCGGGGCAGTTAATTCCCGGTCACGGCGGCATTCTCGATCGCGCCGACAGCTATGTGTTTACAGCTCCTTTGGTGTATTACTTTATCACGTTGTTTCTGCCCCTGTTAGAGAAGTTGCCGGTCTGACCAGCAACTGGGCACTACCGGCTAGCCGACCGGTATCTAGGGTGAGTTCCTCGATCGCCACATCCGTTCCCAAGTCCCAAGAATACTCTTCTAGAGGCAACCATGGGGAAGGGGGGTCGATTTGAATGCGGGGGTGGGCAAGTCGCAGTTGGGAGGGGGTGGTGGCTTGCAGCTGGGTTTGCAGGCGACAGCAACGCCCCTGGGAATTGGCAATTTCCCAAATTAAGCCGTTGGGTTGCAGTTGGATGTGCGTGCGGGGAAAGGTTTCTGGGGAGGGGGAGGTGCCAAACAAAGCGATCGCGGCGTGGAGTCGCTGGCGGGTGGTGGCGTTGGAGGTGGATTGCCACCAGGTTTGGAGAACCTCAAACAGGGCTGCTGCCAGCAAAGAAGGGGCGGTGGTTGCTTGGGAATGGCTGCCGCTGTCTAGGGAAGTATTGAGATCGGCTTCGGTGAGTTGTACTTGCATGCAGGCTGAAATGGTTTCGGAAAGGACCAAGGGATGCCCTCGTAAAATATCGCCGATTTGCAGGTGAATTTGGTGGGCTGTGGCGCGCACCCAATGCAAGGCAATTCCGCGATAGGTAGCATTTTCAGCGGTGAGTACCACCTGGGGAATTTGTCCGGAGAAAATTTGACGGTTGCTGCCATGGATGTCGATATGTAGGCTGTCTAAATGGTCTAGTTGCGATCGCAGCCACCACTGGAGAGCACCTCGGAGCACACGACCTACGGCAGATACTGGAGAATTGGATGTCGTTGGCATTCGATCGGAAATTGGAGAACCGTCCACTTTCATAGCAACAAAGATGATAAATATATCTGGTAAACAGCCTACTTAGCAAAATACCTTCTGGGTATTTTCAGTTGGTGGCTGTCAGGTTGGCCCCAGTTTCAGGGGTCTGATAGCAGCTGTAGCTCTGGTGGGTGCGGTGTTTGGTGCCGGTACTGGTCAGCCAACTCCCCACCGATCTCTTAAGATTCGTTTCTATGTATTTCTAACTATTCCGGTAATATTTGTACAGAGCGTGCTAGCAGTCAACCCTGTGATGGTGCGTGCCTACCGCACCGATCCTTCGGCCCATCGCCAAGGGCTGTTTTTTCCCCAGAAAAGGTCGCCGCCAGCAGTTGATATGCTCTCGCTCCCCCTTTGTCTTGCTGTATATCCTTGGCAGTCCATGCAGGAAAGACTGCAAAAAATCCTTTCCCAATGGGGAATCGCTTCCCGCCGTCATGCCGAACAAACGATCCTTGACGGACGGGTGCGCGTGAACGGAAAACCGGTTTCTGTGGGAGATAAAGCCGATCCCCAACGCGATCGCATTGAGGTGGATGGCACTGTCTTGCATCCCCAACAACGCCCGCAGCTGCTGTACTTGCTCTTAAACAAACCGTTGGGCGTGGTTTGTACTTGCAGCGATCCCGCCGGTCGGCAAACGGTTCTAGATTTGCTACCGCAGCAACTACGCCAGGGGCAAGGATTGCATCCGGTAGGGCGTTTGGATGTTGATTCGACCGGGGCCTTGATTTTGACCAACGACGGCGATTTAACGTTTCGCTTGACCCATCCCCGCCACGAATTGCCCAAAACCTATTCCGTATGGGTCAAAGGCTTTCCCACCCCAGCTGCCCTCCAAAAGTGGCGTCAGGGAGTCCGTTTGTCCGTGGGGAAAACGCAGCCAGCCCGGGTTGAGGTGCTCAAAAAAGACCGCAAAAAGGGGCAAACCCTGCTGCGGGTGACCATCCGCGAGGGCAAAAACCGACAAATTCGACGCATTGGCGATCGCTTGGGATATCCAGTGGTACGCTTGCACCGTACGGCCATTGGTAACATTCGCCTAACGCCTCCGCCGCCGTCACCGCAAAAACCATATTTGCCACCAGGAGCGTATCGATTCCTCAGCGATGGGGAGGTGGCAGCTCTAAAACATAGATAATATTAGGTAAAAATTTTCTATGAGGTTTGGATGTAGGTCCCCAGGAGCATTCATGATGAAGAAACGCCCCCCCAAACAGAATCCCCACCAACAGCAGCAAGAAAAGCGGGCTGTCAAATTGCGAGAGCTTGGGGCTTTGCTGCGAGAAACTCGTCAGGAAAAGGGCATGTCCGTAGAAGAAGTGTCGGCTAAGGTAAAAATCCGTGCTTGTATTTTACGGGCAATTGAAGAAGGCAATTTGGACAAACTTCCCGAAGCAATTTACGTGCGGGGGTTACTTTACCGGTATGCTGAATTTTTAGGGGAAGACAGTAGCGAAATCAGCCAGCAATTTCCGGTGGATGAGTTTAATTGGCTGTTTGCCAAACACTTTTGGTTGCAGTTGCCCATGCCCCAACTACGACCCATTCATTTGTATCTCTTTTACATTCTTTTGGTAGGGTTTTCCGTACAAGGATTGTCGTCTTTTGTCACCCGCTCTGCCTCCGATTCCAATCCCATGCGCACCAGTTCCCAAGTGCAAGAACCTTCCTGGCCACCAAGAGATGCTCCCACCTCCCGCGATCGCCCTACTCAACCCCAACCCGCCACCGCACAATCGTCCACCCGCCCAACCTCCCAGAGTGCTGCTTCCTCGGAACCTCCCATCCGTGTTGGTTTAATCTTTAAAGAAAAATCCTGGATCCGCATCGAAGTAGATGGTCAAACCGAATTTGAAGGAACTTTGCCGGAAGGAACCCAACGTACCTGGGAAGCCCAACAGGAAGTGGTCATTCGCGCCGGCAATGCTGGTGGCGTTTTGGTGGCTTTGAACGGCGAAGATGCCAAACCTATGGGTCAACCTTGGGCGGTGGAAGAAGTGACATTTAAGCCCAACAATTAAGTGCTTCAACTGCGCTTACCAAAGGGACTAACCCAATCACTGGACAAAAATCGACATTCGTTCGGTTCGTCCAGCCTTGGTCTCGTAGCAGACTCCGTTATTTCGGTCATGACACCTTTCGCGGGTGCTTTCCAGCCTGAAGCCCTGTCGTTCGTCGTTAAACAGGTCCAGGTGATTGACAAAAACCAGTGCGGCAAACGCAAAAAGCCGAAATCACATTGGCGAGGAAAACTTAACCCGCAAACAGCGGAGTTTTTTGTCCCTGTATTCCCTGGTTGGAAAAGATTTTTGACCGGCGTTTAGGGTGTACGTCCGTAGGTTTCGGTCATAGTACGCAAGCGGTCTTTACGTTCTTGGGTGAGGCCGTCGGCATGGTAGCGCCATTCCCAGTGTCCTTCTGGTTGGCTGGGGAGGTTCATCCGCGATTCGCTGCCCAACTCCAGAATATCCTGTAGGGGAATCACGGCGCGATCGCACACCGAACTCAAAGCCAAACGAATCAAATCCCAAGGCATGCCCTCGGAACTAAGTTCCCCTAGATAGCGAATCACATTTTGCCTTTCTTCGGGGGAAATTTCCTCAAACCAACCCAAGGTCGTATTGTTGTCGTGGGTTCCCGTATAAATCACGCTATTGCGATTGCAATTAAACGGCAGATACGGGTTATCGGTTCCCGAACCAAACGCAAAATGCAAAATTTTCATCCCGGGGAAACCAAATCGATCGCGCAACGCTTCTACATCAGGGGTAATAATCCCCAAATCTTCCGCAATAATAGGCAACTGCCCTAATTTCTCGCCCAAATATTGGAAAAATTCTTCTCCTGGAGATTCCATCCATTCGCCGTTCATCGCCGTGGTTTCGCCTTCGGCAATTGCCCAAAAAGCAGCAAATCCGCGGAAGTGGTCGATGCGAATCCAATCAACATATTCCAAAATCCCTTGAAAACGCCCGACCCACCAGGCAAAATCCTGTTCTCGCAATTTCTCCCAGTTATAAACCGGATTTCCCCAAAGCTGGCCGGTTTCGCTAAAGTAATCCGGCGGTACGCCTGCCATAATACTCGGCTGACAGGTTTCGGGATTAAGGTGGAAAATTTCGGGGTTCGCCCACACATCGGCACTGTCGTGAGCCACGTAGAAGGGAATATCGCCAAAAATCTCTACACCGCGGTCGTTGGCGTATTGTTTCACTTCCTTCCACTGGCGGAAAAATTCAAATTGTAAAAATTTGTGGAATTCAATTTCATCGGCGAGCAAATTGCGCCAATAATCAAGGGTTTCCGGATGGCGGTGGGCCAACCCTGCTTCCCAGCTGTGCCAGCTGCTGTCATTATGGGCTTGCTTGAGGGCCATAAACAGGGCATAGTCTTCCAGCCAGTGGGCTTTGCTTTCGCAGAACTGATGGAACTGCTCTTGTGTCTGGCCATCTAAACGATCGTGAAAGCGCTGGTAGGCTTTGCGCAATAGGGGCATTTTCCATGCCCGTACGCGATCGTAGTCTACCCGATGGGTGGAAAAGTCAGGAATGGAGGAGAGTTCGGTTTCGCTCAACCAACCCTTTTCCAGCAATTTTTCCGGACTTATCAGCAGGTGATTGCCTGCTAATGCGGAATAGCAAAGGTAAGGAGAGTTGCCATATCCGGTAGGCCCTAGGGGCAAAATTTGCCACAACTGCTGTCGGGTTTCGGCGAGAAAATCGACAAATTGATAGGCACCACTACCAAAATCCCCAATACCAAACGGACTGGGTAGAGAGGTAGGATGCAGTAGGATACCGCTGGCTCTAGGAAAAGGCATAAATCAAAATTACGAAATTGTGCTACAAGCTACGATAGGGAGCAGTTGCTGGTGATAGAGGGTATAAACGAAAAAACCGAGCTTTGAAGAGTATAGGAGTGCCAAACCAGGATTGGTGCCACTGAAGCTCCTATCAATCTATCGCAAACATGGCGAAGTTCCAAGTTACTACGGGAAAATTGCTGAAACTAGCCGTGTCATTTGGGGAAATTCCTGTTTTATCTACCCTTTGGCGCTACAATAATAGCTTTGGCAGAATGGTTTGACCGTACGTTCTCGAAATATATTCTCAGGTATGGACGATTTTGGCAAAGAAAACGCAGGTAAAAGCAGTTGTCTGGTTTCCCGAGATTGAAGATCCCACCTCTGTAAGGGGAAATTTCCCATAAAAACGGCGCTATAGTTGCGATCGCATACTGGCGATCGCGCGTTGCTACAGCACTCTACATATCTATGATATTCAAACTTAGCAAATCGGGGAAATTTTTCTATAGAGTAGAAGAATTTCTAAATTTGCAGCATTTCGGAAGTATTTATGACTCAGACTCAATCCCTCAGAACCCCTCGCCTTTCTTCTTTGAGAGAACGCCGCTTGGCTGACAGTTCCCCATCCAGACATACCAGGCACCGCCATTCCTCCCGTAGAACGGCTTCCGCAACGACTCAGCCGCTTTCTCGCCCCCCATCCAATGCCAAACGTTCGCCAACTAGGGTCAAGCAGGCTATGGGGAAATCTCGTTCTCCACATCCGCTCACCCCTGTGCGCTCAGCGCCGCCTTTGTGGTTGCGGTTTCTACAAAAGTGGCAGCATACTTCCGGTGTAGTTGCCTTTGGCTTGGCGATCGCTGCCTGTCTGGCCTATGCCTATGCCACCCACTACCAGCAACGCTGGAGTCAAGTGTACCAACGCACCGAACAATTGCGCACCGAACAGCAGCAACTCCATGTCTATCAAGAATTACTGAAAAACCAAGTGGCCCAAGATGCCCAGGCAGAAAACACGGAGTTGGTTCCCCCCGATCCCAATCAAATTTTATTTGTGGAACCAGCTCCCATCCGCCAATTTCAGCCCCCATCGATCCACGACCGGGAACCTTCCCTGGGAAGGCGGCGGGAACCTTTGGGGTATTAGACATGTGGGAGCGACCAAGTGTGGGAAGTACAATTTCTTATTTGTTTTTACGAGCATGAATCGGGAGCTTGAAAGCCCTGACTTTTTAAAGCAGGGATGAAAAGCGACCCGTGCGACTTTAGCCGCCGTCAAAATCA
>NZ_LNDC01000036.1 GCF_001870905.1 Geitlerinema sp. PCC 9228 | reverse complement strand
GGGGATGGACTAACTCATAGCGAATCCATCTAGGCACACCCGATGAAGCGAGAATCTCACGAATTCTATTCGTGAGAGTGTCAAGCCTAACAAAGGATAAATGTCCACAGTTTCCAAACTATCAACAACAATCCGTAGCCAATTGCAAAGGTAGCTCGATCGCAAACTGCGTACCAACTCCTGGTTGAGAAGAACAGTACAACTGCCCTTGGTGTTTTTCCACCACAATCGAATAGCTAATGGACAATCCCATTCCCGTTCCTTGACCAACTGGCTTGGTGGTAAAGAAAGGATCGAACAATTGCTGTTGCTTGGATTCCTCAATACCAATGCCATTATCAATAATTTCGATGCGAGCAGTTTGCTGTGGGGTTTTCTGGGTGCGAACCTGTAACTGCGGCGGTTCGGATGGCACTTGCGCGGCATCCTTACTGCTGTATTTCTCCTCAATAGCATCGATCGCATTCGCCAGGAGGTTCATAAACACTTGGTTGAGTTGCCCTGGATAGCATTCTACGCTAGCAAGCTGTGGGTCGTATTCAGTGACGACTTGAATTTCCGGATGCTGGGAAGTAGCTTTCAAACGGTTGCCCAAGATGGTGAGAGTACTGTCGATACTTTCGTGGATGTCAATTTCTTTGCATTCCGCTTCGTCGAGGCGGGAGAAGGTTTTCAAGGATTTTACAATTTCGCGAATGCGAGAAGCCCCCATTTGCATGGAAGCTAGCAACTCGGGAAAATCTTCCCGCAGAAATTCCAAGTCAATGCTTTCGGCAAATTCTTGAATCGCGGGATGGGGTTGTTCTTCGTGTTGCTGGTAGAGTTGCACCAATTGCAGCAAATCCCGGGCATAGTCGGTTGCCGGTGCGATATTGCCCTGGATAAAGCTAACTGGATTGTTGATTTCATGGGCAATTCCCGCCACCAATTGCCCCAAAGAGGCCATTTTTTCGCTTTGTACCAGCTGGCTTTGGGTACGTTTGAGTTCTTGTAGGGCTTGGGAAAGTTCCTGGGCGCGTTGTTGGGCGCGTTGGGCTTCTTGAAGGCTACGTTTGTATAGGTTGGCTTGTTCCACCGCGATCGCGATTTGGCCGGCAACTCCCCGCAACAGTTTGATTTCCCCGTTGCGCCAAGGACGGGGTTGGTCGGTGTGACCGCAGCTAATAAAGCCAAAAATCTCACCATTTGGTGTATGTACCGGTACCAGCACGAGCGATCGGTAATTCACTTGACGGAAAAACCCACGTTCGGCTTCGTTTTCGATGGCTTCCGCATCTTCGAGGCAAAAGACTTCTAAATTTAACAGGGGTGTGGTTAAAAAAGCAATTTGCTCGTTGAGCTCGTATTGAACGCCAATTGCAGAGGGCAAATCAGCATTTTGTGCTTCGCGAACGACTTCGGCAAAAGGGGTGAGTGCCTGTGGGTAGTACCACAAAAACCGACAGCGATCCAACTCCAGGATTTGGCGAATTTCGCTCACCGCCGTTTGCAAAATGGTGTCCAATTCCAGAGAACTTCGAATTTGATTGGCCAGACGGTTGAACAGTTGCTCTCTGGCGGCTAAATCGCGATATCGTTGTTCCGAACGGCGCAGTTCGGCTTCTGCACGCTTGCGATCGCGGATGTCGCGGCTGACAGTGGCCAAAGCGAGGGGGGAACCGTTTTCCGGATCCCGTACCATAAAGATATTAAAGTGAACGGGAATATGTTCTCCAGTTTTGAGATGGCAAAAATGTAGTTCTCCTTCCCATTTGCCTTCCTTTTTCACTTCTGGGAGAATTTCTTGCTTAATTTTTTCGTAATCTTGGGGCGGATGGGTATCTTTGATGTGAATTTGCTGTACGGCTTCAACGCTATCCAATCCCACCAACTCGCGACCGGCTTGGTTGATAAAAAAGGGTCTGCCTTCCAGGGTAGCCATAGCCACAAAGTCGGAACTGCTTTCAATCAACGCCGCCATTTTGTGTTTTTCCGCTTCGGCTTGCTTGCGGTCGGTAATATCGTTGGACATGCCACAAATGGCGTAGGGGGTGCCGTTTTCGTTGAATAGGGGGAATTTAATGGACATGTAGGTGCGCCAGCCGCCTTTGAGGGGGATGTTCTCTTCCTGTTTGATGGCGGTTTGCTGCTGGAAAATCAAGCGATCGCTCCTGCCGCAACGGTTGGCAACCACAGGGGGAACCAAATCGCAGTCGGTTTTGCCCACCATGGCTTCTGGGGTGGTATCGAATAAGGCGGCAGCTTGGGGATTAGCCAGCAGGTAGCGACCTTGGGTATCTTTAAGATAAATGGCCGTGGGGGCATAGTGTAAAATTGCTTGCAGGCGTTCTTCGCTTTGCCGGCGCGCGGCTTCTGCCTGTTTGCGTTCTTCAATTTCTTGTTGCAGGTTGGCGGTTCGTTCTTGTACGCGCTGTTCCAGTTCTTCGTTGGTCTGTCGCAGCACTTTTTCTGCTTGCTTGCGTTCGGTAATGTCGTGCAAGGTGGCAAGGGCACCAATTTGCTGGCCGTCTAGGTCTAACAGGGGGGAACCACTGGCTAGCAACCACCGCATTTCTCCGTTTTTGGCCGCGATCGCGATTTCTACATCCCGGAAGGTTTCCCCTTGCAATGCCCGATACAAGGGGATTTCGGAGGTAGGCATGGGGGTTTCCCCGTCGGGGAAGTACAAGTTGTAATACTGGCTCCACTGTTCGGGGGGTAGGGGTTTTTCCGGCAATCCGTGCAGTTGGCGGGTGGCGCGGTTGAACAGGGTAATTTTTCCTTCGGCGTTGCAGGCGACGATACCATCGCTGATGTTTTCTAAAATGGTATTGAGAAATTCCCGCTCTCGGTAAAGTTCGGCTTGCACCTGTTTGCGATCGCTAATATCCCGGGAAATACAAATGCATCCCACCGGTTCCCCTTCGGCGTTGAGAAAGGCACTTTTGGTGGTTAAATAGGTGCGGTAGGTACCATGCACGTAGAGATTTTCTTCTAAGGTTTCGGTTTCGCCAGTTTCCACCACCCGGCGATCGCTTGCTAAAATGCTTTCTGCCAGCTCTTCGGGTTGGAAGGCGCGGATATCCTGACCGACGATTTCTGAAATGGGTCGCTGCAGTAGGGAGGCGAGGGTGGAGTTCACCAGCAAGTGACGACCTTGGGGATTTTTCAAAGAAATGATATCGGCGGTTCCTTCTACAATGGCTTGTAGCAGGCGATAGTTGTTTTCCAGCTCTTCTTTGGCGGTTTCGAGGGCTTGTTGCGATTGTTTGAGGGGGGTAATGTCGATGGCAGACCCAGCCAAGCGATAGGCGCGGTGGTTTTCGTCAAAGGAAGCCACGCCACGACCGAAAACCCAGCGATAGGAACCGTCTCGATGTCGCAGGCGAAATTCCCCCTCGCAGGTTGCGGTTTCTCCGGCTAGGTAGCGTTGAACGTTCTTAACAACTGGTTCCCGGTCGTCGGGATGCAGCATTTGTTGCCAACTGGATAAGTCTTGGGGAAGTTCTGCGGCGGTAAATCCCAAAATTTGTTGCCAGCTGGGGGAAAAATAGGCGGTATGGGTGGCCATATCCCACGACCACCAGCCATCCTTGGCTCCCTGCATGGCCAGATCGAAGCGTTCTTGAGTTTGGCGGAGTTCCTTTTCGGTCTCGCGGCGATCGCGAATTTCTGCTTCTAATTGGCGATTGGCTTCGCGCAATTGTTCCGGACTTGGTAAATTCAGTGCTTGGGGAATTAAAGGAATGACTACCAAAGCGGTCCATACGGAGACGCCGGCGGTTATAGCTTTGACCGCACCTTCGATCCAATAAATGGGTTGCCACAGGGTCCAAGCGGCAAATAAATGGGTGGTGCCGCAACAAAAGATAAAGGCGGCAAACAACCAGAAAATATTCTCAAATGGCAGGTCCGAGCGCCGGTAAATCAAATACAGCAGCAGTAGAGAAATGCTGTAGTAGGAAACGGCGGTCAGTAGGTCGGAGGTGACGTGCAAACCAACCAACTCCGGTTTCCACAGGAAACAGTGACCGTGGGGGATAAAGGAGTTGTCCCACCGTTGCCCCCAGAACTCAAAAGATCCAAATAGTTCCAATAGCCAACGATTTGCATACATGATGGGTGCCAAGTTTGTAGGTAGCAACAAGTTTATAGGTAGCAAGGAAAAATGAAGCAAAGATAACAGACAAGAAAAATGGGTTATTTCTAGGGTATTGTGCCGATTGTCTACCGGACCAGATGCTACAAGGGAGTATAAATAATTTCCATAAAGTTAACGGTCGAAATCCCTTTCATATAGTATAATTGAAAGTTCTCTACGGTACGGTTGGGTGCCAAATAGAAGCCCAAGCGATCGCCAAATTCCCTACCCATTTTCCCAATTGTGTGTTAGGCTAGTTGCCAGTTTGAGTCGCTATCCAAAAACCGTCCAGGGGAAAAGGAGGTGATGCCCATGCACGACAGTAGTAAACGCATGGGTCATCAGACTGAAGTAAACCGGCTGTGCGCCGGAGCCGTTCTCTAAATCGGCTCGTTGATTTCCCCAGCCAAGTTTCTCGGGATGCCGAAAACTGGTTGATTGTAAATCCGGGCTGTGAGGAGTTCCTTCCGGCAGTCTGGTTCAGTCTGAAGACCCGCTAGACCGCTCTCACAACGAGGATGTTGGGGATTTCCGCAGCATTCTCCCGCGTGGGAGCGGATAGTTTTATGTAAGGGAGCTAGATTGGACCCGTTTGCCAGCCAAGAATTTTCCCGGTAGAGGTTGCCAGGGAACCTTGCGATCGGGTTAAGCTATGAAAGTACGAACGGAGCATTTTCTAGAAACCAGCTGGCAATCTTCCTGAAAAGCCTTCGCAAAAAGGCATCTCCCAGATGGCCGCTCGCGTTCGGTCTATAATTGCTATATCTGCGCCAATTATCCACTGTACAGCAACCGAAGGAGGCAAACCATGGCTACCTTGCTTAGCGAATCGGATATCCAAAAGCAACTACAGGAAATTCCCCAATGGCAACAAGCTGGCAATAAAATCCAGCGCGCTTTCAAATTTAATAATTTCGTCGAAGCCATTGAGTTTGTCAACAAACTGGTAGAACCTGCCGAACAAGCCGGACACCATCCAGATATTGCCATTTCCTATAACCAAGTCACCATTAGCCTCACCAGTCACGACGCTGGTGGCTTAACAGAAAAAGATTTTAGCCTGGCCAAAACCATTTCCCAACTCTCGTAATCAAGGAAACGACCATTGACAGTGCGATCGCGCTAGGGTGCATCGAGCAATTTTTCCTGCATCAATTTTGCATAAAGGGCAGCAAAAACCCGCAAGTTCACTCAAGGGAAGCATCAAGGAATGTGAAATCGCCATGGAAACAAACAGTGGCTTTACCACTGAAACCAAAGCTCAGGGCAAGCCAGCTAAAACCAACGACCAGCACCCTAGTCGATGGCATTCCTGCGAGGTGTTGCAACTACGCAGGGAAGTTCCAAATACTAACGAATCCAGCCAAGCGGAACTCATTGAAAAACTGCTCGACATTGGTACGGCTCTCTCTTGTACTGAAAACTTACCAGAGCTACTGCATTTAATCCTCACCAAAAGCCGCGAAATTACTTGCAGCGATGCTGGCAGCGTTTATCTGGTAGACCGTCGCAGCGACAAGGCGCAACTTTCTTCTAAAATCATCCAAAACGATTCTTGCGCGCATTTCACCTTTCAAGAATTTTCCATTCCCCTCAACCCCAATAGCTTGGCAGGATACGTGGCGCTAACTGGAGAAACCATCAACATCCCAGATGCCTATCAAATCCCTGAGGATGTGTGTTTTCAGCTCAACCGCAGTTTTGACCGTCAAACCCGCTATCGAACCAAATCGGTGCTGGTTTTACCCATGCAGAACCAGCAAAAAGAAATTATTGGGGTCATTCAGCTGATTAACCGCAAAACTGCTCCCAATATTGCCGTTACCCTGGAAAATGCCGAACAGGTGACCCTTCCCTATACAGAATGGGATGAGCGGGTGGTCAAATCCCTTGCCAGCCAGGCAGCAGTTTCCATTGAAAGACATCACCTGCAAGAGAGTATCGAACATCTTTTTGAAGGCTTTGTCAAAGCTTCTGTGCAAGCCATCGAATCCCGCGATCCCTGTACTTCCGGACATTCGGAACGGGTGGCGGCGTTGAGTGTCAGATTGGCGGAGGCGACCAACCAGATTCAT
Organism: Geitlerinema sp. PCC 9228; assembly: GCF_001870905.1. Lineage (NCBI taxonomy): Bacteria > Bacillati > Cyanobacteriota > Cyanophyceae > Geitlerinematales > Geitlerinemataceae > Geitlerinema > Geitlerinema sp. PCC 9228. Next base: position 1,694 of record NZ_LNDC01000036.1, on the reverse strand, counting down.
TGGGGGTCTTTAAGTAGTTTATATTTTAGCGATCGCCAGTTAAAAGAAATTCGCTATGCCGCCTTGCTGCACGATTTTGGCAAAGTTGGCGTTCCCGAAGCCATTCTCACCAAACCCAAAAAACTCTATCCCAAACAGCTAGAACTGATTCGGCAGCGGTTTGCCACCGTCAGGCGAACTTTGGAGATGGAATGTGCCCAGAGCAAATTTCGCCACCTCATCGAACATCCCCAACATCGCCACGAGTCTTCCCATAGTGACTGCCACCACTGCCAGCAGTTGCAGCAGTTGGATGGGGAATTATTAGAAAAATTGCAAAAATTGGACACTTACTGGGATGCGTTGCTAGAAGCCAACGAACCGAAAGTGCTAGGAGAAGAACCCCTAGCGCTGCTGCAAGAACTCAGCCAATACACATATACCGATGTAGATGGAGTGGAAAAACCGCTGCTCAGCGAGAAAGAATTGCAACAACTTCAGGTTTGGCGGGGGAGTCTGACCGCAGCCGAGAGGCGCTACATGGAATCCCACGTGATCCATACCTATGCTTTCCTGAAGAAAATTCCTTGGACCCAGGATTTGGCTGGCGTTCCCCAAATTGCCTACGCACACCACGAAAAGCTTGATGGTAGTGGTTATCCCCAACGCTTGCGTGCCAGCGATATTCCTATACAAGCGCAAATTATGACCATTGCCGATATTTACGATGCCCTGACGGCCGGCGATCGCCCTTACAAGCGGGCTCTATCCACCGAAGCTGCCATTCGGATTTTATACCAAGAAGGGGAAGCGGGCAAGATTAACTACGACTTTTTGGAGTTGTTTGTGGCTCAGGAAGTATTTGCGGTTTTGGGGCACGAACGCGATCGCAACCAATTTACCTAAATTTATCTAAGGCTTTAGGCACTATAAAACTTGTTTGCGTTCCATTCCGAAGCCAATCAGCTCAATTTGTGTCGGTGGTATAGATTGTTCGGGGCGTTGGTAGCTAACAATCGTGCGCAATCGCGTTGCTGGAGTTGCCATTTCCATGCGGTCGACGGCAATACTTTGCAGATAAAACGTAGTCATGGTCAGGCTTTGGCGGTGTAAGTGATAGTGAAATCTTCCCAAGACCGCTCCTTTTTCCGAATAGCCTTCATCGCGGAGATAGTATCCCGAAATGGTAGATTGGCTAGCATCTGTTTCTTCAGAAGCGATCGCGGGGATTTGCTGTTGTAAAGTAGCGTAGTATCCGGGGTCGAGAATATACCAGTCAGGAACGAATAAAGCTTGAAAATTCATAGTGCGGGTTTCGCCGCTTTCTGATTCCGTGTGAAATAAAATGGTCAATCCAGGGCACAATGGTGCCGATACCACTTTTTCTGCTTCCACCTGCAAGCCAGTTGCTGTCAAACGCGATAACAAATTTTCTTTGGCGGCACCGGAGATGGGTTGGATCAAAGAATTGGTATGGGAACGTTCCACAGCACCCGTTGGCGGGTAGTGGTAAGTTCTGTCAATTTGCCAGCGACCTGTGCAGGCAGTGAAAAAATCAGGGAAACTTAGCATAAATTGAAATAGCCTATCGATAGGCATTGTACTTGGTATTCTAAAGGAAAAATCAATTTAGGGTCTTTAAACAGTGCTGGATTCATTAACAATCTCTAATATTCTCTACTTTTTGCTTTAATGCTTTATATGCTCCCCCCCCC
>NZ_LNDC01000035.1 GCF_001870905.1 Geitlerinema sp. PCC 9228 | reverse complement strand
CGATCGCCTGCAAGAACAACTACAGCAATCCCAGCAGCAGTACCAACAACTAGAAACGGAACGCGATCGCCTGCAAGAACAACTGCAGCAATCCCAGCAGCAGTACCAACAACTAGAAACGGAACGCGATCGCCTGCAAGAACAACTACAGCAATCCCAGCAACAGTCCCAACAACTAGAAACAGAACGCGACTCCCTACAACAGCAGCTCCATCAAACTCAAGAAGAGCTGGAAGAATGGTCTTTACAACTGCAACAAAATCAAAAGCAATATGGCAGCCTGCAAGAACAACTCAAACAAACCCAACAGCAGTTGGAACAATCCAAACAGCAAAACCAACAAACAGAAAAAGATCGCGATTGCTACTTATTGATGCTCCATCACACACAAGAGGAACTGGAGCAGTATTATTTCGATTTCTACGAAACTAAGGGTCAATTAGAACGCTTGAAGTTGCAAGAAGAGCTAGCTCAGAAACAGCAAAATTCCCGACAAACACAGTACGAACTGTTCGTTTGGGATGGCTGGTATGCTTATCAAATTGGCAAGAGAGAAAAAATGGTAGAATGCTTGCAAAAGGCAATGAAATATACTCCATACACACCAACAGAAACCATTTCTAATTGGTTGGAGAAGTTCGCTGAGTTTGCTAGCAATCAAAGACAGGAATTTAACGCATGCACTTTAACAAAATCGGAAGAATGGAAAAAAATTATACAAACAACCATCGTTTCTAAAGGGAAACCAGAAAATTTACTATCCGTATAGTTGACTTTTTAATACTTGAAGAGGTTCTGAAGTAGGAAGTAATTGAAAAGCTTGTTGAAGATAGTATTCTGCTCTCTGTCTTTTTTGTTGTTGGATAAGAATTTCAATTAAACTCACGTATGCTGACAAAAAATCGGGCTTTAATTCAATAGTTTTTTGCCAGCACGAGATTGCTTTATCTATTTCTTGTTGTGTCTTCCAAGCATTTCCTAACTCAGCCCATAATTTGGGTAGATTAGGTTGAATTTCTATTGCCTTTTGGTAAAAATCTATAGCCTTTTGGGTTTGGTTTTCGTGCAACAAGGCTTTTGCTAAGTTGTAGTAAAAATAAGCATTTCTAGGATTAAGTGAAATAGCTTGGTAATAGCTAGAAATAGCTTCCTGCCAATCCCCTATTTCTGCTAAAGTTTCTCCCAAACAATTATGAAACCACGATAGCTGTGAATGTAGCTCGATAGCTTTTCTGTAAAAGAAAATTGATTCTGGGAATCTCTTTTTACGCTGCAATTTTTTAGCAGTTTGAAAGTAATCGACAGCCATTTGCAAACGATTTTTTTGAGGAAGAATTTGAATTTTATCATCACCTGGAAGATTGACCGTTAATTTAGGTAGATATTTACTGAATGTATTCATTTGTTTTTTCAATAAATAGCCTTGTTCTTGATATTTGGCATGGAGTTCATCAATTTTTTTAAAGAAAGAATTTAATTTTGCTCGATCGAGAGATTGATTGTTTCGATCTTCTTGGTATAAAGAGTATAATAATTTTAGTCCTTCAGGAGCTATATCTGCTATACAGAAAGGGTGAATCTGATGCTCGTTTTCATACAATAAACGGCTACGCTCCGTGGGTGGAAAAATAGGAGTTATTTCGTTATGTATATCTTTAACTAACACATTGACTCCATTCCACCAGCCTTCTACAGCCTCTTTGTATTCTTCTGAATTCATATGATTGGGATGGCATTTTGTATAAGCTTCAAAAATTAATTTATATTCTGGATGTGTTATTAAAAAATCGTTGACTGCTTGTCTAATATGTCTGTAGTTACAATCGTCAACTACAATTAGTGCATTTTCGTGCAAATAAGGAAGCCCCATTTCCAAACACATTAATTCACTTCGATAATCATGGGGACCATCAATGAAATAAACGCCAACTTTCTTGGAGTCAATTCTTGCTGGTAAGTTCAGCAAAGCATCTTCATAGTCTTCTTGTATAAGATGAGCGTTGCAAACACCTAATCGATTTTGGCGTTCTATAACAATAGAAAGATTCTTTCCTTCTTTATCAAAATAAGCAAAATTATCTATTCCATAACAAGGAAAGTTTGGACAGGAAACTGCTGTTGATAGCAGTGTCATCCCCTTAAAAACTCCTACTTCTAAATAACAAACTTCGGAATTGCCGTAATTTTGACTGAAAAAAGATGTAAATCTTTGTAGCAAACCTACAATTTTATCTCCTGAGTATCCAGTAATAATTGCTTTTGCGCGATCGCACAGCAAGCCGTTCTGTTCGGAATCTTGAATGGCTTGAATGGTTTTTTCAATGGTGATTGACATCAAAATATCCTGAATCAAGGTATTTACGTTGTATTGAAAAGGGAGAGTTCCTATGTTACTATTCGGGGATTAAGAAAACGGCCCGGATTGAAGAACTCCTTAAATTCAATATTCTCGATGTGGATTTTGGAACCAACCTTGCTTGAGCTGGAATCTTTGCAAGCTAGTTATTTTTGGGATTTTTCACATGAATACATGTTCTATTATCGTTCGTTGCTTCAATGAAGAAGAACACATTGGCAAGCTGTTAAGCGGCATCATGCAGCAAACGGTTAAGGATATCGAAACCATTGTAGTAGATTCTGGCTCTACAGATGCAACGCTATCCATAGCTTCCCGATATCCCGTCAAGATTGTATCCATACAGCCAGAGGAGTTTTCCTTTGGTAGAGCTTTGAATCGGGGATGCCAAGCAGCCAGTGGCGAGTTTATTATTGTTGCTAGCGCCCACGTATATCCCGTTTACAAGGACTGGCTGGAACATTTATTGCTTCCCTTTGACGATCCGCAAGTAGCTTTAGTATACGGCAAGCAAAGAGGCAATGAAATCACCAAATATTCGGAGCACCAGGTATTTGCAAGTTGGTTCCCTGAAGAGTCTAGCTGGCAGCAGCAGCACCCTTTTTGTAACAATGCCAACGCAGCTATCCGGCGGTCGTTGTGGCAGCAGGTTCCCTATAATGAGGAGTTAACTGGCTTAGAAGATTTAGACTGGGCTAGGCGCGTTCAGACGCTAGGCTACAAGGTAGTATACTCAGCTACTGCCGAGATTGTCCACGTTCACCATGAAACTCCCAAGAAAATCTACAATCGCTATCGCCGGGAAGCCATCGCTTTAAAACGCATCTTCCCCCAAGAACAGTTTCATTGGTGGGATTTTGTACGTCTGTTTGTGGGAAATACCTTCAGCGATTGGTTCCATGCTTGGCACGATGGCGTATTCTGGAGCAATGTTGGGGATATTTTCGTGTTTCGCTTCATGCAATTTTGGGGAACATATCGCGGTTTCCTGCAACACGGAACGGTGAGCAGCGAGTTGAAACGCACTTTTTACTATCCCAAAGGATTTAGACGTTCCGATGCCCAGTCTCCTAAGGTAAAATCGGAGCGAGCTATTGATTATGCCAGCCTACCTAAGGAGAAGGAACTTGAGCAACATCATTGATATTTCGGTAGCTTTGCAACAGCAAATTCCCACATGGCCGGATAGTCGTGGATTTCGCCTAGAACCAACTTTGCGGTTAGATGCTGGCGAGAAGGCGAATGTCTCTCAGTTAAATACTGACGTTCACGTAGGAACTCATGTGGATGCACCTTGGCATTTCCTTGCTAATGGCCGTACGGTAGAACAACTCTCGTTAGAGGTTTTGGTAGGAAAGACGGTAGTAGCGGAATTGCCAGAGGTTAAGGAAATAACGGCTGATGATTTGGCAGCTTTAGATTTGCCAAAAGATACCCAGCGTTTGTTGCTGCATACTCGCAATTCCCAACTTTGGGAACAACAGGTAACGGAATTTCAACAGGATTACGTGGCTTTGACGGCGGATGCAGCACAGTGGGTTGTGGATCGTGGCATTCGCTTGATTGGAGTTGATTACTTATCGGTACAGCGTTTTCACGATAGTCCTTTAACCCATGAAATCTTGTTGGAAGCAGAGGTTGTCATTGTGGAAGGATTAAACCTTTCCCAAGTGCCAGCGGGAATGTATCATTTAAGTTGCTTGCCTCTAAAACTGGTTGGTGCCGACGGCGCACCGGCAAGGGCAATTTTGGTTCCAATTGAGGAGTGAGTTGGTTGATGGCAAAGATTGCGGCTTTGGTACCTATGCGCCACAGTAGCGAACGAGTACCGGGGAAAAATTATCGAGATTTTGCTGGGGTTCCCCTATACCACCGTATTGTTCGCAGTTTGCTGGATTGTTCGCTTATTGATGAGGTAGTTATCGATACCGATAGTCCGGTCATTTTTGAAGATGCTAGCAAACACTTTCCGGAAGTAAAGCTGCTAGAGCGTCCGGAACATTTACGCGCCGGTACGGTACCGATGAATGATGTTTTGCTGAACGATGTCAAGCAAGTGGAAGCAGATTACTACTTGCAAACCCATAGTACCAATCCTTTACTGCGATCGCCAACGATTCAGCAAGCAGTAGAAACGTTTTTGGATAGCTATCCCATGTACGATTCTCTATTTGGGGTGACGCGCTGGCAAACGCGCCTTTGGGATGGCTTGGCGAGAGCAGTCAATCACAATCCCAATATTTTATTGCGAACCCAGGATTTACCCCCTATTTATGAGGAAAATTCCTGTCTGTATATTTTTACGCGGAATATTCTAGAATCAAAACACAATCGGATTGGCGATCGCCCTTTTCTATTTGAAATCGATCGTATCGAAGCGGTGGATATTGATGAAGAGCTAGATTTCCAGCTAGCAGAATTTTTATACGAGAAGCGGGAGAAAGCTGCATGACGTGGAAAGTTTTGGTAACTTGCCCCCATTTACAGAAAACAATTGATTTGTACCGAGAGCGATTGGCACAACAGGGAGTAGAAGTAGAAGTTCCCCCAGTGGTACAGCAGTTGAGCGAATCCGAACTGCTGGAAATTATTGAGCGATTTGACGGGGTAATTGCCGGCGACGACCCGTTTACAGCTAAGGTATTGGAAAATGGCAAGCGACTGAAAATTGTTGCCAAATGGGGGATTGGCATGGATGCAATCGACCAAGAGGCAGCGCGAAAACTGGGTATTCAAGTGAAAAATACCCCAGATGTGTTTCCAAATGAGGTTGCGGATGTGGTGGTCGGGTATTTGGTAATGCTCTCACGCAAGCTACACCAGTTGGATCGTGCAGTTCGTCGTGGAGAATGGCAGCAAATCCAAGGGCAATCTTTGCAAGGGAAAACGTTAGGGGTGGTCGGGATTGGCAGTATTGGTCGTGCAGTGGTACGTCGCGGCGTTATGTTGGGAATGTCTGTTGTTGGATATGATGTGATGCCTGTATCGCAGGCGTTTACGAACGAAACGGGGATGAAAGCCGTAGAGCTGGAAGAACTGTTGCAGTCAGCAGATTTTATCAGCCTTAATTGCAATTTAACAGCAGACAACCAGCACATGCTATCTCGTCGGCAATTCGAGCTAATGAAGGCAGGGGTACAAATTATTAATACGGCTAGAGGCGCTTTAATTGACGAACGGGCTTTAGTAGAAGCTCTCGATTCTGGTAAAGTAGGGGGAGCAGCTTTGGATGTATTTGAGGAAGAACCTTTGCCTTCAGAAAGTCCCCTTCGCAGTTTTGACAGCTGTATTCTTGGCACCCACAACAGTTCCAACACCAGGGAAGCTGTATTGCGGGTAAATGAAATGGCGATTGATAACTTATTACAAGGATTATCAAGTTAAGGAGGAACTGGGAAATGATTAATAATGTTATCCAACTAATGGATATAGACATATTTACAATTTTAGAGCGAAGACAAAAGATTTTTGGAGATTTAAATTTTTGTGTTGATGCAGGGGCAGCTGCAGGATTGTTTTCAAGTAAAATTTTTGATATAAATCCTGCGACAGAAGTGTATGCATATGAACCTTTTCCTGGTAACTGGGTTTACTTGGAAAATAGGTTAAAAAAATATGAAGGTGCCAAAATCTGCAAAAGAGCTCTATCTGATAAATTAGAAACAAGAAAATTCTATATTAATTCAGTTGTTGATTCTAATAATTCTTCGTTTGCAAAAAACATGCTAGGTTATTCATCAGTAGGAACTTTTTTCGGTAAAAGCGATCGCTCTCAGCAAATAATAGATGTAGAATGTGTTCCCCTTGACGAAGAAATTCAAAATAGAAATGTTAATTTTTTCAAGATGGATGTTCAAGGTGCTGAGCCTCTTGTGTTAAAGGGCGCTTCACATGCTCTTGAACAAGGTATAGATATGATGTTTATCGAATTTTCATTTCAACCTAAGTTGATGCAAATTTTAAAAGATTATAAGTATGTATGTTTTGATACAGAATATCTTTTGGTGTCTGAAGCTCAAGATACAGAACTCTTGAAGTCAGGATTTAGCAACTTAAAACAGGTAACTCTTTCTAATGGGGTGATTGCAAGGAAAGCTAAATATCATGGCTTTCATGCTAATTTGCAATCTTCTGATTTTCGGAGAAAATTAAAAATAAATTTTCTTCAGACAGACCTTATTGCTATTCACAAGTATTATCTTAATAAGTTTTTCTATATTATATCATTAGAACTGTCTCAGAAATTCAATTTTTAGGTAGTCTTGGAGAATCTGCTGGATTCGATAAGACTTGGAGAACTTCTAGCCAACGCTACTCTAGGGAATCTATAAAGGATAAAAGAATGTAAATAGAGTCAATCAAAATCAATATAGAGGAAAGCAAAATTAGACTCAAGCTTAAGAGCAAATAACTAAAAATTGAGCGGGAATTAGATTCTACTCGGATAGTGCATCAAGTTAGCGCCCAAAATAGCTTCAACACCAAGAAAGCTATACTGCGGATAAATAAATGGCGATTCAGAATTGCCTAAAGACTTTGAAAGGAGAAAAGGTATGAGTTCTACGGTTTTGATTACTGGTGTTGCTGGTGGTATTGGATCGGCGACGGCAAAGGTGTTTCGTAGAGAAGGTTGGCAGGTGGTTGGGGTGGACAAGCAGTCTTTAGGGTCAGAAAGCTCGAATGTGGATTGGTTTGTACAGTCAGATGTTTCTCAAGAAGCAGGCTGGCAGCAAATTTATGAGGAGGTCAACCAAAAAGTGGGAAGGTTGGATGGATTAGTGAACAATGCGGCGATTCAAATTTGCAAGCCTTTGGTGGAAACAACTCCAGAAGAATGGGATAGTGTCATGGCAGTTAATGTGCGTTCTGCCTATTTGGGAGTTCGTCAGATGTATTCGTTGTTACAAGCAGCGGAGGGAGCCATTGTGAATGTTAGTTCGGTTCATGCAGTAGCCACTTCTGCTAATATTGGTGCGTATGCTGCTAGTAAAGGAGCTATGTTGGCGCTAACGCGGAGTTTGGCAATTGAATTGGCACCAGCAGTACGGGTTAACGCAGTTTTGCCAGGAGCTGTGAATACGGAAATGTTACGTGCTGGTTTAGGCAGAGGGTCTTTACAGGAAAATAATTTAGATGTTTTAATTAAAAAAATAGGGGAGCGCCATTTGATGGGTAGAGTAGGTGATCCAGGAGAAATTGGAGAAACTATATATTTCATGGTTAATGGGAAGCAATCGGGGTTTATTACTGGTCAATCTGTTGTTGTTGATGGTGGGGCAATGGCAAGGTTAAGTACAGAATGAATCAAGAAGCCAAGAAAAAAAAGTTGTAAGGAAACTTTTATGAAGAAAGCTTTTATGAAACAAACAAGCAACTTTCCACGTATTTTAATCATAGACTGGATCAAAACAGGGTCTATTTCAGCAACAGGTCAAATGAAGAAAAATTTATTTGCTGATTGGCCTAGTCATTTATGGATGCAAATTTATTGTGATGGACCTCAGGATACTAAATTTCGCATATTATCGTTAAAGAAAACCAATAATGAATGTTTTGATGAAGAAAGTATCATTCTAGAATGTAAAGATTTTAACCCAGATCTGATTTATTACCGTATAGCTGTCGATAATATTAACTTTTATAATTTTGCTTATAAATTAATCGAGCAGCTAGGAAAACCTCTAGTAACCCATATTGTAGATGATTGGCCCAATCGTCTGCGAAGTGAAAAACCCAACTTATATTCTCAGATAGATGATTCCCTGAGATCTTTATTAAAACAATCTGCGGTAAGGCTTTCTATAAGCAAGCACATGTCTAAAGCGTTTCAAAAACGCTACGGAGCCAATTTTGTTCCTATAGCGAATTGTGTTAATCGAAGAGATTGGGAATTCGAAAAACAAAAGAGTTGCTTTAAAGAGCCTATGTCTAGCGATCCTTTCATAATACGATATGTAGGAGCTTTAGCTGATGATATGAACTTTTCAAGTATACGTGATATCGTTCAAGTATTAGGGGAAATAAATGAGTATTTACCTGTGAAACTCGAAATTTATACGTGGTCACTTTGGAAAAACAAAGCAATTCAAGCATTTTATAATGTACCTTATGTAAGCATAAATGAAAGTAATTTTTCTCAGGCAGGATATCGTAGTCTTCTAATGACATCTAATACTTTAATAGTTGCATATAATTTCGATCAAAAAAGTATCAACTATGTTCGATATTCAGTTGCTAATAAATTGCCGGAATGTATGGCATCTGGTGTACCGGTATTAGTTTATGGACCTAGAGAAATAGCAACAGTAGACTATGCTGTATCTACTCATTCAGTTAATGTAGTGACAGAGCGCGATTTTGAAAAGCTACGGGTTGCTATTCAACAACTTATTAAAGATTCAGAATTCCGTAAAAATCTAGGACAAAAAGCACGCAATTTTGTATTTGAAAAACATTCCTCAAGTAAAATTCGACAACACTTCTATGAAATTCTTAAGACAGTAGCAGAAAACAAAAGCGACCAAGCCAATACCATTACTGCCAAGGGTCAAAAAGAAAACCACAAGCAAACATCAACCAATAATATAACTATGCCTTTTTCCGAATTAGAACTATTACTTCGTTTTCCCTTTCTAGAAGTTAAAAACGACAAAAAAACAATCATTGATGTAGGGGCTCATGTAGGTTCCGTATCAAAAAAATTTGCCCAAAAAGGATGGCGTGTTATTGCTTTTGAACCAGAACCAGAAAATTTAGAAGATCTAAAGAATAATCTAAGTCAGTTTCAAGAAGTTACTATTTTCCCTAAAGCTGTGTCAAACGTAGAAGGCCAGTTAGTACCATTTTATGTGAGTTCCGAACATTGGGGAATTCATTCCTTAAAACCTTTTCACTCTACTCATAAACCAGCTATGGAAGTAGAGACGATTAGATTAGACAATACCTTAATTAATTTTAATGTTAACTATATATCTTTTTTAAAAATAGATGTTGAAGGTGCTGATTTTTTAGTACTACAAGGTTTTGACTTTAATAAAAATAAACCTGAAGTTGTTATGTGTGAATTTGCTGACGAGCGGTCTCAGCAAAATTTTGGTTATACCTATCATGATGTAGCCAGTTATATGCAAGATAGGGGATACAAAGTTTTTGTTTCGGAATGGGGACCTATTCAAGAATATGGACGAAAAGGTCAGAAAACAAAAGCTCATAATTTTCTGCGATGTTTACCTTATCCTTTAGATAACCAACCAGCTTGGGGAAATCTTATTTTTGTTCGCAACGATAGAGTAAATGAGTTTTCTAAACTTTTGGGTAATTATTTAACTGAATTAGGGGATGAATCAAACAAAAAAGGTGAGAAAACTCAAGCTTTATCCTACTATAAAAATGCTTTGCAAATCAAAACCAATTCAAGTTTACTTCATAAAATTGGCGATCTTCTTTTGAATCAAAGACATTTAGAAAATGCCAAAGAGTATTATAATAAAGCTATACAATTAAACCCTGAAAAACCTTGGCCGTATCGAGGTTTAGGACAAGTTTTGGAATATCAAGAGCAACATGAGGAATCAATAAAACTTTATCGTAAAGCTCTTCAAATTAAACCTGATTATGAAACCGCAAAAACTTTGTTAAACAATGTAAGTGCTCGACCAATTCTATTAAATTCTCAAAGAAAATTAAAGCAATTTAAAGATATACATAAAGGTGAACGTTGTGTAATAATAGGTAACGGCCCTAGTCTAAATAAAATGGATTTATCTTTCCTGAAAAATGAAACTTGTTTTGGAACGAATAGGATATATTTAGGTTTTGAAAAATGGGGATTTACACCTACTTATTATGTAACAGTTAATAAGCTAGTAATAGAACAAAGTGTAGAAGAAATACTGAATATACCATGTCCTAAGTTTATAAGCAACAAAGGAATTCCATATATTCCTAACCAAGAAGATATTATGTTTATTAAAACTCTTCCTTATCATGGAGAACCCTTTAGTAGTAACCCTTTAGAAGGTATAAATGAGGGAAGTACAGTAACATACGTAGCCATGCAGTTAGCTTATTATATGGGTTTTGATACTGTTGTATTAATTGGAGTTGACCACAACTTTGTTACTAAAGGGCAGCCTCATAAAGAAGTTGTATCGCAAGGTGAAGATCCCAACCATTTTCATCCTAACTATTTTGGGAAAGGCACCAAGTGGCATCTTCCCGATCTAGAAACATCAGAAAAACATTATCAAATTGCTAATGAAAAGTTTAAGGCAGAGGGACGGACAATTATAGATGCTACTTTAGATGGACATTGCCAGGTGTTTCCCAAAAAACATTATAAAGAAGTATTTCATGAATACTTTTCTTCTGATAAAACTAACTGCTATAGTTTAAAGAATAATAATCAAACATATTATGAGCTTGTCAAAGCAGCTTGGTCAATGTATGAAAAAAATAATTTACTAGAAATGCAGAAGTTTTTACAAAAATCATTAGATTGTACGCCTTATTTGGAAATAGAAACTGTCGTCAACTGGATAGAAAGTTTCAATCAATTTTCTGAACATAGTAGCAAAGCTTTTGATATTGAACATTTAAGCAATTCAAAGGAATGGGAACAAATTATTGATTATCTTTTTCTTAAACTATCACAATGAAATAAAAAATAAAGCATAAAAATACAATTAATTGAAGTTTACTTAATGCATACAATTTTCAATGGTGGATATGAATTTTATATCAATTAATCCAGATACAAGAAATTTATCGGGTCATTTTTTAGGTTATGACCTAAATCTGAGAGAAGCTTGTAATTACTTTGGTATACCTTTCTACTCTCTATGCTGGAAAGAAACACCCAAAGATTTTTTACAACAAAATCATCAATTCAGACCTACCTTTAAAGAGCATTCATGGATGATTGGCAATCAAGGAATTTACGGACCTAAAGAATCAGTATTAAAACAATTTCGTAAAGAAATTGAGTATGCTCTTCAGGAAATTTTGGAAACTATTGGTAATACTACTAATATCCTTTACATGTATACAGGAAGTCTTAATCATACAGAAATACTAAGTCAATTAGCATTGAAATACGAAAATGTAGTATTACATGTTAATTTATTTTGGTTACCTTTTAAAAATTTAAGTTCTCCTGAATTTAAAAAAAGATGGACGACATTTCTAAAATTCATTTATAATTCTTCAAAAATTCATGCAACTGTTCCAACAGAGGAATTACAAGAAGATATTGAACGAATGTTTGATATCAAATTAGAAGTTGCACCGCACCCTAGTGTACTTGTTTCCGATCAAGATTTTATGAACTTGAAAATAAAGCAATTTAATCAAGTAAAACTCCCTAACTTTTCCCAAGGCAACACAATTTTGTTTCCTGGTAACTTGGGAGGAACAAAAAATAAAACTAGTAAAGGGTATTTGGTTTCTATAGAAATCATCAAAATTATAGCTGAAATAAATTCAAAAAAAGAAGAAAGTCATTATCAAATTTTCATGAAAAAAACTTTTGATAATGAAGATGTGAATCAAGAATTAGAAAAAATAAAAAGCATAGTCAATTTTTTTGAAGATGGTTTGCCATCAAGGGATTTCTTTAAAATATTAAGCTTTTCAGATATTGTAGTTTTGCCGTATGCTAAAGAAGCTTTCTCAAAAAGGACATCTGGTTTGTTTATAGATTCTTTGTATCTCGGAAAACCAGTTGTATCATCTAAAAATACTTGGATGGGAAATAGAATTGAAGAATTAGATTGTGGTATTGTAGTTGACCAAAACGATCCGAATTCGTTCGTAGAGGCTATAAATCAAATATCAAAACATTATCCTTATTATAAGAAGAATGCAATTATAGCAGGCATAAAATGGTTTCAATGCAACAATTGGACATCTTTACTTGCTAGCTTGCTACATCAATAATACCAGTAAAAATAAAAATATTCTTAACTTAACCCTTTTCAAGCTTGAAGATACATTTTTTCCATTCTTCGTATGCATCAGCTGCATTACCCGAATCTGGCTGTATTTTGAGAACTATCTTATAAAAAACAATAGCTTCAGCTAATTTATTTCTTCTAGCTAAAGCTTTTGCTAACTGTAAGTATAGATACCCAGACTTTGGATTAGTTTTTAGAGATTTATAGTAAGCTTCTAATGGCTCCTCGAGATTCTGGACTTTTTTTGAATTAACGTTTACATCTGTAGGCAAATTATTATGTTTCGACGAGTTATTTTCAGGCTGTGTAGGTTCTTTACTTTGACTATATGTTTTATTGTCTTTATTAGATACTTGATATACTAATTGTTTCGATTCCTTGGTTTTTTCCAACCTTTGTAGAAGATTTCTTATTTTTTCCTGCCCTCCCGGAAATTGTGGATGTAAACTTACAACTTGACGATAAGCTTTAGTCGCTTCCTCAAGGTATCCTAATTTTTCTAATGCTTCACCTAAATTTTGATAATAAACGTATATATTAGGATTACTAGCGATCGCGCTTCGATAAGCAGCAACTGCCTCTTCTAATCTATTCTCCCGTACTAATTGGTTGGCTCGACGAAAATCACTAGATGGCATAGTATATAAATTTTAAGTAGGACTGGAAATACAATAGTTTATATTCAATGTAAATATAGAACAAAAAGTCCAAACCAGTCAATACACAACGGTATAAACTAATGAATTCATTTTCCCAACCATTTCCTACCCATTCCCACGTCAACTCTACCCAACCTCTCACCCTCTTCACTATCCCCAAACCCTTCTACCATACCATAGCCACCATCCAAAACAACGCCATCCAAAGCTGGAAACACCTACATCCCCAACCAGAAATACTCCTATTTGGCGACGAATCCGGAACCGCCGAACTCACCCAAAACCTCCACCTACGCCACATTCCCTACATCCAACGCAACGCCACCGGCACCCCCCTTCTCAACCATATTTTCACCCAAGCCCACCAACTTGCAACCCATCCCATCCTCGCCTACATCAACGCCGACATTATCCTCCTCGACGACTTCCTTCCCACCATCCAACAAATTGCCGCCCAATACCCAAAATTTCTCCTTCTCGGTCGTCGTTGGAACCTCGACATCACCACCCCCATCGACTTTTCCAATCCCCACTGGCAACAACACCTGCGCCACCAACGCCACCAACAAGGCATCCTCTACAACGTCTACGGCATAGATTACTTTGTCTTTCCCAAACCCCTATTTTCCCAAATTCCCGAATTTGCCGTTGGTCGCGGCGGCTGGGATAACTGGATGGTAGCAACCGCCCTAAACCAAGGATACCCCGTCATTGACGCTTCTTGGCAAATCACCGCCATCCACCACAACCACGGCTACAGCCACCTCCCAGGCGGCAAACAGGAAGCCTACTACGGCAGCGAAGCCCAGCAAAACTTCCACAGCGGTCAAATGACCGATACCTTCAAAACCACAGCCGATGCCACCCACTACCTCATCCCCGCCACCTCCGAACCTACCCCCACCATCAGTCTGATTTTACCGACCCAAAACACCACCCCAAACCTCAACCATCTCCAGCAACAAACCAACAGCGATTGGGAACTTCTCCTCGTAGACACCAACCCTTCCCCACAACATCCACCAGAAACCAACCTCCCCATCCGCCACCTGCACCATCCCCAACACACCTTCACCGCCGCCTGCAACCAAGGCTTAGAATCCGCACGCGGCGAACTGGTTCTCTTTCTCACCCCAGAAACCCAACTATTTCCCCATACTATCGAACAACTGGTCAACTGCTTCCAAAGCCGCGCCGCTTCTCTAGAATTCGCCGTTAGCAACTGGCAAATCGCCACCGAAACCACAACAACTGCCACCAACCCCCAAAAAATTCTCTGGAGTCGCCTCAACGAATGGGAACGATGGCAAAGCATTCACATCTGGATGCTACCCCACATCTGGCACACCTTCCACCTCAGTGCCGTCACCTTTCGCCGCCAGTGGCTGCAATTTTGCGGCGGCTTCCATCCCCAACTTCCCCCTCAAGCTGCAATTATCGATCTCATTCTCTATTCCCTCCTACGAGGTGCCGTCGGTACTTGCTTGGCATCTCCCAACTACCAAATTTCCCGCCAACCAACACCCAACAACCTGCAAACAGCAACAGAAGCCGAACAACTCCTGCAATACTTCTTTCAACGAGAAAACCTGCCCACCTGGGTACAACACTTCCGAAACCGTGCCTACTACAATACCTACCTCTGGCTTGCCTGGCTTTTCCATCGCGACGGTTTTCACCAAAAATGCCAGCACTACCTACACCTAGCCAACCAAACCATGCCAAACAGCAGTAAAAACCATACCTGGCATTGGTTGCAAACGCTTCCCTGCCATACTCACAACGACTGGGATGCCACCAATATTTCCCCAGAATTTCAACAACTTGTAACCAGAACCCTGAACCTAAGCTAAATCTATAGAATGGCTCGATTTCACGATTGGGAACTAGCAGCAATAGCCTTTCCCCATGCCTCATAAATTCCCAAAGGCATAGCCGGATTCACATCGACCGCCTTTTGCAAATAGACAGCCGCTTCTTGCCATTCTTCCCGCTGCGACAGCAACCACCCCAACTTTCCATACGCCATGCTATTGTCTGCTTGTAACGCCACCACCCGACGGTATGCTGCTATCGCTTCCTCCAACTTACCAATTCTTTCCAAAACTCCCGCCAATCCCAATTGGTACTCCGCACAATCCGGCACCATTTCCACCGCCTGACGGTAACAAACCAACGCCTCAGACATTAGATTTTTTTTTCGTATGCCTGACCTAACTGATGGCTAGCCTCCGCATTCTCCGGGTCAAACTGCAACGCCATCTGATAAAAAGCAATAGCCCTATCCCATCTACCCTGCCGCGACAGCACATTTCCCAACTGCAAATACAAATCCGCATCATCCAGCTTCGCATCCAACGCCTTGTGATACAACTTTTCCTTATCCGGATTCGCCGAAATCGCCCGACGGTAATACCCCACAGCCTCCTGCAAATCTATCTTCGCCCGCATCCGCAACGCATCCGCCAGCCACTCATCCACCCCCGGCAAATCTTCCTGTAACCTCACCGCCTGCTGCAACGCCTCCACCGCCTCGTGCCAGCGTTCCAACCGCACCAAACCTTCCCCCAAATAAAACCACGACCAAGGAAAATCCGGATTCAACCGCGTCGCCTGCCGATAAGCATCCACCGCCTCCTGCCAACGTTCCAACTGCCGCAACGCATTACCCAAATTGCTGTACGACCAAGAAAACTCCGGATTCAACCGAATCGCCTCCCGATAGGCATCCACCGCCTCCTGCCAACGTTCCAACCGCAACAACGCATCGCCCAAACTATTGTGCGACCAAGAAAACTCCCCATGCAGCCGAATCGCTTCCCGATAAGCATCCACCGCCTCTTCCCAGCGTTCCAGATGCAACAGCGCATCCCCCATACTGTTGTGCGACCAAGAATGCTCCGGCTCCAACCGCACCGCTTCCCGATACGCCTGCACCGCCTCCTCCCAGCATTCCAAACCGCTGAGTACATCCCCCAGAAAATGATACGACCAAAAATGCTCCGGATTCAATCGCACCGCCTCGCGATACGCATCCGCCGCCTCCTGCAAGCGACCTTGTTCCCGATAAATATCCCCCATCCGCTGCCGTGCCTGCCACCGCTGCGACTGAGACCCCGACTGCTGGTAGCACTGCAACGCCTTATCTACCTGCCCCAACCGCGCCAACACATCACCCAACTCCTCATAAAGCTCACTCGCCGCTTGCGCCGAACCCAGCCGAAGCGCCTCCTGAAAACAACTCGCCGCATCCTGTAGCTGCCCCGCCGCCACACACACGCGACCCAAACCGTGGTACGCATCCACCAACTTGCCATCCAACCGCAACGCCTGCTGGTACGCCTGGGAAGCCTCCTGCAACTTGCCCTGCCGCGCATACACCGTGCCGCACTGCTGGTACGCCGGCGCATAGCGATCGTTCAACCGCAACGCCCGCTGGTAGCAAGCCAACGCCCGGTCCAAATTCTGGCTTAACAACCGATTCCCCACCTGCACCAACGCTTCCGGCGTCGCCTTCTCCGGTTCCAACGTCAGCGACATTTCCCAACACTGAATCGCTTCATCCTCGCGACCCAACTGATTCCAAACCCGCGCCAAATTGCGGTACGCCCCCGCAAAATCCGGCTGTAGCTGAATCGCCTGCTGGTAGCACTGCGCCGCCTTCTCCAACCGCTGCTGCTGGGCATACAAACTTCCCAAATTCGCATACGCCGCCGCCAGCTGCGGGTCCAACGCGATCGCTTTTACAAAACAGCGCCGCGCCGCCTCCACTTCGCCCAAAGCCTGCAACGCATTTCCCTGAACTTTGTATGCCAAAGCCAAATTCGGGTTCAACCGCAACGCCTGCTGGCACAACGACACCACCGTATCCCACTGCCGCTGTTTCAATCCAGCTTCCGCCCGCTGTAAATAATCTTCCGCCGTTCCTTGAGGCTTTTGTTTCTGACGCGCCGTACCATTCTGCTGCCCGTTTTTCTGACTTTGCTCGCCCGTAATTTGATAAATCTGCTGCCAAACCTTCACAGCCTCTTGCTTGTGTCCCCCCTGCTGCAAAGCATAGGCTAACTTGCGATAGATATCGGGATGGGGGTAAGCACGGGGGCTTACCCCTACAGGTTCTGGTAGCGCCCGCCGGTAACACGCAACAGCCTCCGACCACCGCTGCCGCTGTACCATAGCATCGCCCAACGCCACATGTTCCGCACTGCCTGCCTTTTCCGGTTCCAACGCCGCCGCCTGCAACCGCGCTGTCAATGCTTTTTCTTCCTCACCCAACTGCTGCCAAACCTTGGCCAAATTCCGATGTACCCCCGCCAAATCCGGCTGTAGCTCTACCGCGCGCTGGTAGGAAGCCACCGCCTGCTGCCACTGCCCCTGCTGGGCGTACCAACTACCCAAATTCGCATGACCCGCCGCCAACTCTGGCTCTACTGCCACTGCCTTCTCGTACCATTGCTTCGCCTCTTCTGTGCGACCCAGCCGCTGCATGGCATTCCCCAACGTCTTGCAAGCCATCCCCGAATGGGGTTCCATTTCCAACGCTTGCTGGCACAGGGAAATTGCCTCATTCGCCGCGCCCTGGGACAATTTTGCCTCTGCCTGCTGTTGGAGGTCTTGTGCCTGCTTTGGCTGCTGGTTCGTCGCTTGCATACCGCTCCCTAGTGGTGGTGTTGAAGATAAAGGCCAAGAAATACTGACGGTAGGATACTATTAGATGTTTCGTTTGTCTAGAGGGTTTGGGAGGAGGGGGAGAGGGGGAGGAGTGGGAGGAGGGGGAGGAGTGGGAGAGGGGGAGGAGTGGGAGAGG